>JAVJPD010000662.1:0-1624 GCA_040216475.1 Rhodospirillales bacterium | reverse complement strand
GGCAAACACCACTCCAAGGACTCGCTGTACTACAAGGACGGCTTCGAGGACTGGGACGAAGAATGCACCAACCGCTACGACCGCATCGTGCCGGGCAACTTCGGCGGCAAGGCGGAAACCTTCTGGGCGTTCGATTTGAGCCGGCGGATGATCACCGAGGGCCAACGCATCAACCGGGCGAACCTGTTCAACTGCAGCAACGGCGCCCTCATTCGCGGCGCTCAGCCGAAGGCCTCCGCCGCGCTCAATTTCGCCGATATCAAGGTCGGCCGCGACGTGATCAAGGACCGCCTGCGCTCGCAAATGCGCCATTTCGAGCCGGGCAAAATCCTCGATGAGATCGACCTCGACGAGCAGATCGCGGCCTGCGACGCTTTCGTCGAGGCCTTCGGTGCGTTTACCGAGAAGGCGCTCAAGACGGATAAGAGGTTCTTCACCTTCGAGCGCCGTCTGCTCGACTTCCATGACCAACACCGGAGCGATTATCTGCCGGTTTTCGCCATGGCGGGCGGCACCATGAACTCGATGCTGCGCCTCGGCGCCTTTTTCGGCACCCGCATCATGAACACGCGAAAAAGAAACGCTTTTTTTAAATTTTTTCTGAAACAATACGAGGAACGCTGCAAGGACCTGGCGGATCTATGCCGCCAGACCCTGGAGGGCGTCAAGGAAGGCCGGCCCAAGCTGGTCGGCAACAAGGCCGTTCTCGCCGATTTATCGGCGGCGCAATAATCCCGCCGATTGATCGGCGGCTGAATGATTTAGGATAGGATTCGTCGTTCGTTTTGAAGCGTTTGAAAGGAAGCGCCCGTGTGGCTTTCGAATTTCTACGACCTCTCGATTAACCTCAAGGGCCAGTCCATTCTGGTGACGGGCGGCACCGGCTCGTTCGGCAAGGCCTTCGTCAAGACCGTGCTCGAACGCTACGACGTGCGCAAACTGATCATCTTTTCGCGCGACGAGTTGAAACAATTCGAGATGCAGCAGACGCTCAGCCCGGACAAATATCCCTGCCTGCGCTATTTCATCGGCGACATCCGCGATCAGGCCCGCCTCGCCATGGCGATGCGCGACGTCGACATCGTGGTGCATGCCGCCGCGCTCAAGCACGTGCCGGTGGCTGAATACAACCCGACCGAATGCATCCATACCAACGTAACCGGTGCCGAGAACGTGATGCAATGCGCGTTGCAGAACAAGGTCAAAACGGTGCTCGCGCTCTCCACCGACAAGGCGGTCAACCCGATCAATCTCTACGGTGCCAGTAAACTGGCCTCAGACAAGATTTTCGTCGCCGCCAATAACCTGTCCGGCGATCAGGGCACCCGCTTCGCGGTCGTCAGGTACGGCAACGTCGTCGGCTCGCGCGGCAGCGTCATTCCGTTCTTTCAACGCCTCGTCAACGAAGGCGCCAAAAGCCTGCCGATCACCGATCCGCGCATGACCCGCTTTTGGATTACGCTCCAACAAGGCGTCGATTTCGTGATCTCGTGCCTCGACATCATGAACGGCGGCGAGATCTTCACGCCGAAAATTCCCAGCATGAAAATGACCGATCTCGCCAAGGCCCTGGCGCCCGATCTGCCGCACGACATCGTCGGCATCCGCCCCGGCGAGAAGCTGC
>JAVJPD010000661.1:0-1951 GCA_040216475.1 Rhodospirillales bacterium | reverse complement strand
AGCCGAAGGCGAAGCGCAGCGTTTCCTTTCCGTCTACAAGAGTTTCAAGGCGACCGAGGACGTCGCGCGCCAACGGTTGTATCTCGAAACCATGGAGGGCTTGTTGAGCGGTGCGAGCAAGGTGATTATCGACAGCAAGGGCGGATCGGGCGTCGTGCCGTACCTGCCGTTGCCGGAGTTGAAAAAACGTAGCGGAGGAGGGCAATAATCATGAAGTTATCTCTCGCCATTCTCGGCTTGATCGTGGTGGTGGTTGGTGCCATCGCGACGGGAGCGATGTTTACGGTGACCGAGCGCAACCAGGTGATCGTCCTGCAGTTCGGCAATCCGCAGCGGGTGATCCAAACGCCCGGGCTTTATTTCAAGATTCCGTTCATTCAGGACTTGGCATACTACGACAAGCGGATTCTCAATCTCGACCCGCCGCACGAACAGGTCACGCTGTCCGATAAGAAACGTATCAACGTCGATACCTATGCGCGCTACCGGATCGTCGATCCTTTGGCCTTTTTCACGGCGGCCCGCACGGAATCGGTTTTTCTAGCGAGCTTCGGTCAGATTCTGAACGGCAGCGTTCGAAACGAGATGGGTAAGCACCCCCTGGTCAATCTGCTGTCCAAGCAGCGCGACAATATCATGCAGCTTATTCAAGCGCGCGCGAGCAAGGCGGCCGAGCGGTTCGGCGTTCAGGTCGTCGACGTGCGAATCGGGCGTACGGACCTGCCCGAGGAAATTTCCAAGAACGTTTATGAGCGAATGCGCTCGGAGCGTGTCCAGGAAGCCAACGAGCTGCGCGCGGAAGGCGACGAGAAGAAACTCGAAATCACGTCGAACGCGGATCGCCAGAAAACGGTCATTCTGGCCGAGGCGAATAAAACGTCGCAAATCCTGATGGGCGAAGGCGAGGCGGCGAAAACCAGCATCCTCGGCAGGGCGCACAGCCAGGGGAAGGATTTCTTCGATTTCACCCGGTCGCTCGAGGCGATGCGCAACGGCCTCAACCCGGAGGACACCAATTTGGTGTTGTCGCCGGAAGGGGATTTCTTCCGCTATTTCGCCGATCCTTTGGGGCGGAAGACAAAACGATAAAAACGGATAACGGGCGTTTCGTGCACGAAGCCGATATGTTCCTGCAACGATGATGGACCTGGTCACGGCCCTCGGCCTGGCCTTGGCCATCGAGGGCATCCTCTACGCGTTGTTTCCTGACGGCATGCGCAAGATGATGGCGCAGATTCTGGCCCAGCCCCAGGGGGCGGTGCGGATGGCGGGGCTCGTCGCCGCGGTGATCGGCGTGGTTGTCGTTTGGCTGGCGCGGGGGTAACGTCGCGCCTTAGAGCCGGTCATGATTTATAGGAACCGAACGATGGTTCCGATAAATCATGATCCGATCTAGCCGAGGGAAACGGGGCAAAAACCGTTTTTCACCGGTTTTACGTGGCTGTCCGGCTTGAAAGCTTGCTACCATGGGATTAAATCCGCTAGCGGATATGGGGTGTCCGCCGTTTCGTCAGGAGAGTTGGAAATCGATGAACGTACACGCGCCGAAGACCGTTCCGTCGCAGGCCGGTTCCGGGAAAATGACCGTTTTTTCCCGGTATTTTAAGGCTTTTTCCCGTATGCCGGCCATGGCCGGTGTTTCGTTGCTGGCGGCCGTTTTGCTCGTTTCGCCGTCGGCCGCGCGCGAGGCCCCGAAGTCGTTCGCCGATCTTGCCGAAAAGCTTCTGCCGGCCGTGGTCAATATTTCAACGACCCAGGTCGTCGAGGGGCGCGGCGGCGTCGAAATTCCGCAATTGCCGCCGGGATCGCCGTTCGAGGAGTTTTTCAAGGAATTTTTCGAGCGCAATATTCCCCAAGAACGGCGGTCGCGCAAAAGCACGTCGTTGGGCTCGGGCTTCGTGATCGATCCCGCGGGCTATGTCGTCACCAACAATCACGTCATTCAGGACCC
>JAVJPD010000660.1:0-1229 GCA_040216475.1 Rhodospirillales bacterium | reverse complement strand
CATGGCCGGCAACTATTTGCCGCCTTTGCGCTTCAGGGGAACGCCGTAGAGCTCGAGGCGGTGGCCGATCAGGCGAAAGCCGTAGCGCTTGGCGATCTCTTCCTGCAGGCGTTCGATCTCGTCGTTCTGGAACTCGATGACCTTGCCGGTGTTCACGTCGATCAGGTGGTCGTGATGCTCGTCGGTCACCTCTTCGTAACGCGAGCGCCCGTCGCCGAAATCGTGCTTTTCGAGAATCCCGGCTTCCTCGAACATCCGCACGGTCCGGTAGACCGTCGCGATGCTGATCTTGGGATCGATCTCCATCGAGCGGCGGTGAACCTCCTCGACGTCGGGATGATCGTCGGCCACCGACAGCACCTGAGCGATGACGCGGCGCTGGCCGGTCATCTTCATGCCTTTTTCGATGCATTGTCCCTCGATACGCGAAGACGCTACCATTAATCCTGCCGCCTCGAAGGAGGCCTCCTATCCCTCGTCGGCCTTATAAAACCATATCAGCCGCAAATATCCTACGATTATCAAGCCTTGCGGCGGCGGCTCCGGGGCTTGGTGCCGAGGCCGATTTTCTTCGCGAGGGTGCTGCGATGCTTGGCGTAATTGGGCGCCACCATCGGGTAGTCCGCCGGCAGGCCCCAGCGTTCCCGGTATTCCTCGGGCGTCATATTATAGGCCGTTTTGAGGTGGCGCTTGAGCATTTTCAGCTTTTTACCATCCTCCAAGCACACGATATAGTCCGGAAAGACCGACTTCTTGGCCGGGACCGCCGGGCGGGGCCGCTCGCCGGCTTCGCCGCCGCCGCCCACGTTGAGCAGGGTTTTGTAGACGTCCTGTATCAGCTTCGGCAGATCGCCGGGCGCGACCGTATTGTTGCCGACATGGGCCGCCACGATCTCGGTCGTCAGTTCGAGCACGTCACTGACATCGGGTTTTTCACTCATGAAAAAACGCATCCTCCGGCTTCATTATTGGTTTTATTCATAATATATAAATACACGTAAACATTACGCAAGAAAAACCATGAAACAGCCAAAAGAACGTAAATCGTCATTAAACATAGATTGCCGCCTCGATATTACCGGCGAGGTGTGCCCGCTCACCTTCGTGAAAACCAAACTGCTGATCGAGCGCATGGCGCCCGGCCAGATCGCCGAGATCCGCCTGAGGGGCGCGGAACCCCTGGAGAACGTCCCCCGGTCGCTCGGCGATCTCGGCCACGCCGTGCTCAG
>JAVJPD010000659.1:0-3110 GCA_040216475.1 Rhodospirillales bacterium | reverse complement strand
CGATCACCGGCGAGCGGATCAGGCGGCGCAAATCGGCGCTGCCGTCGATCATGGCCCGAAGTTGCGTCAGATCGGCGGCAACTTGATCCAGTTGATTGCCGCTTTCCGCCAGTTCGAACAAGGCGGTGGCATAGCGCCCCGCCAGGTCAGCCGCACCTGTATTTTCGGATGGCACGTGGGAAAAGACCTCGATCCCGTTAGTGATAAACCGCGGCAAAAACCATGGAAGCTTGGGGAAAAGACCTGCCCCGCAACCCCGTGAGAAGCCGGGACTCTCTAACACACACGTTCATGGCAATCAAGCGCACCCGGCATCCGGGTGCATGATAAAAGGGCCGTGAGTTTTCAAGGATTTAAAGGCCACCCCCGCCCTTATCCACGGGCCCGTCATGCAAGTGCAACATGGCTGCCCGGGAAACCGTCAGCGGGTATCGGCAAACGCCCGCCGGCCGGCGCCGGACGCTTACCCCGTCACAGAAAACTATATGGATCGATGTCGATTTGGACGCGGATTTTCGACGGTATCCGCACCATGCCGAGCCAACGGCGGATCACCGACTGGACATTGACAGTCTTGTGCGCCTTCAGAAGCAGGCGGCGGCGATGCCGGCCGCGCAGCAAGGCGAACGGCGCCGGCGCGGGACCGAGTACCTCGACCCCCTCGCCGCGCGGCGCCGTGCGCCCGAGATCGTTGGCCACCCGCTCGACGTCGCGCGCGTCCCGGCCCGAGACGACCAGCGCCGCCAGCCGCCCGAACGGCGGCATGTTCGCGGCTTCCCGGGCCTCGATCTCGGCGGCGAGGAAACGGTCGCGCGAGCCCGAAATCAACGCCGCCATCACCGGATGCTCCGGCTGATAGGTTTGCAGCAGCACCCGCCCCGGCCGCTCGGCGCGCCCGGCCCGGCCCGCGACCTGATAGAGCAACTGAAACGTTCGTTCGGCCGCGCGCAGATCGCCGCCCGAAAGTCCCAGATCGGCGTCGATCACGCCGACCAGGGTCAGCATCGGAAAGTGATATCCCTTGGCGACGATCTGGGTGCCGATCACCAGGTCGATTTCATGAGTCTCGATCCGGCGCACCAGCGCGGCGGCGGCCTTCGGTCCTTGCAGGGTGTCGCTCGAGGCGAGCTCGAAACGGATGCCGGGGAACGCCGCCTCGACCTCCTCGGCCAGGCGCTCGACGCCGGGGCCGCACGCGGCCAGGGTATTCTCGGCGCCGCACTCGGGGCAGGCGCGCGGGCACGGGATCGAGAAATCGCAGTGATGGCATTGCAGGCGCCCGCCCCGCCGATGCTCGACCAGCCATGCCGTGCAGCGCGGGCACTGCCAGCGGTGGCCGCAGGTGCGGCAGAGCGTCAGCGGCGCGTAGCCGCGGCGGTTGAGAAACAATAACGTCTGTTCGCCGCGCGCCCGCGCGTCCTCGATTTCCTTGACCAAGCTCGCCGACAACCACCGGGTGCTCGGCAGATTCTCCGCGCGCATGTCGATGAGGCCGATCTCGGGCAACACCGCCTCGCCGTGACGGTCGGGCAATCGATGTTCGGCGTACCGCTGATTTTTCACGTTCACCACGGTTTCAAGCGACGGCGTCGCCGAGGCGAGCACGACGGGGATATCGCCGATACGCCCGCGCACCACGGCCATGTCGCGGGCGTTATACGGCACGCCGTCCTCCTGCTTGAAGGCGGCGTCGTGCTCTTCGTCGACCACGATCACGCCGAGATCGGGAAACGGCAGGAACAATGCCGAGCGCGCGCCGACCACGACCCGGGTCCTGCCCTCGGCGACGGCACGCCAGGTCGTCCGCCGCACCGCCGGCGTCAGTTCCGAATGCCACTCCGCCGGCACGCCGCCGAAACGGGCGCGGAAACGATCCAGCCACTGCGCCGACAACGCGATTTCGGGCAACAGCACCAACGCCTGTTTGCCGCGCCTGAGCGCCTCGGCCACGGCCTCGAAATACACCTCGGTCTTGCCCGAGCCGGGCACCCCGTCGAGCAGGGTCACCGAAAAGCCGCCGGCGGCGGTTTTACGAACAAGATCGTCGGCCGCCGCGGTTTGCGCGTCCGACAATGCGGGCCCCGGTTTATCGCCGTCCGGCGAATCGATATCGGCGGCCGGGCGACTCTCGACAGTCTTGAGCGCGCCCGCCTCGGCCAGGCCCTTGATGACGGAAACCCCGACGCCGGCCTCGCAGGCGAGATCGCGCGCCGGCAGCGGCGGCGCCCCTACCAGCACCTCGAGCACCCGGCGGCGCGATGGAGTCAGCCGCAAGGCCGGATCGACGTCCCCCCTGGCATACGCGATCACCGGTTTCGGCGGCGCCAGCGCGTCGGGCACGTTCATGACCATCTTGAGGACCGCGCCAGGCGGATGGGCCGTGTACTGGGCCACCCATTCGATGAATTTCAGCATGTCGTCCCTGAGCGGCGGCGCGTCGAGACGTTCGCCGACCGGGCGCAATTTGGCGTCCGAAACCTCGCCCGAGCCCGGCCCCCAGACCACCCCGATCGCGCTGCGGCGGCCCAAGGGGACGCGCACGAAATCGCCCGGCGTTAACGTGATGTTATCGGCTTGGCGGTAATCATAGGCACCGCCGAGAGGGAGCGGCAGCAGGACGCTGACGCGCCCGCCGGGAACGGGGGGGCCGGCTTGAGGCACCTGTGAAACACGAGCCGAACTGGTATGGGGTGACGCCATGGGATACACTGTAACGATTCGCTGCGCAGGCGCGAATCCGGTTTTCAAACCGGCGGATAACATGCGGGTCACGCCATGAGGAAAGACGACGACAATACGGCCAGTCTCGAATCGGCCGGGTTCGGCCAAGGCGACCTGAACGCCGATCAGGTGCTGGATTTCCTGCGGGACAATCCCGAGTTTCTGGCCCAGCACGCCCAGACCATCGCCGAAATGGCGCCGCCAACCCGCTGGAGCGGCGACGGCGTGATCGACCTGCAGCGCTTCCTGCTGGAGCGCCAGCGCGAGGACCTCGATCAGCTCCGCCTGGCCGCCCAGGAAGTGATCGAAACCAGCCGCGGCAACATGTCGAGCCAGACCCGCACCCACAGCGCGGTCCTGGCGCTTCTCTCGGCGCACGACTTCGAACA
>JAVJPD010000658.1:0-3758 GCA_040216475.1 Rhodospirillales bacterium | reverse complement strand
CAGCCGCTCGACGGTCCGCTTCGACGGCGTGCTGAGGGTCGCATCCCTGCCGCACGTGCCCTTCGCCATCACCGGCGAGCACAACCGGCGCCAATCGGGGCAAACGGAAACCCGAATCGATAACCGCCTCTCGACGGCCATCGGCCGGGCGTCCGTGACGAATACTTTGAGCTGGCAACTCGCCGATGCCGGCGACACGATCGACCGGACACTCGACGGCACGCTTTTGGTCGGCGGGCGAATCAGCGACGTCCGTCTGCGCGGACAAGTGACCTACGGGCTGAAGCCCTTGGACGGCATTCGCAATACCGCCGTGACCGCCGATTGGCGGATCAATCATCGGTTCAATGCCCGCGCCGGTTTCGAACGCGATCTGACCGACGACGGAGTCACCACCTACAGCGCCGGCGTGAACACGCAATTCAAACTGGCGGCAATCGGTTTAAACGTCGATTACAAAAACGACAACGAGTTGAATGCCCGCGTCAACATGGCTTTCTCGCTCGGATACGATTCGCAGGCTCACCGGTTGAACATGACCTCGACCAACATCGCCGAAGGCGGCGCCCTGACGACGCGAGTCTTTCTGGACAATAATATGAACGGCAAATTCGATAAGGACGACACGCCGCTCAAGAACGTCGGTTTCATGATCAACGAGCGCGAACTGATGCCGCGCACGGACGGCGAGGGCCTCGCTTTCGTCACGGGGCTCGACACGTATCGTTCCGTCGACTTCGGCGTCAGCCACGGCAGCCTCGAAAACCCGTTTTGGCTGCCTCAACCGAAGATGGTAAACGTGGTGTTGCGCCCGGGCGTCACCGGCCATCTGGACATCCCCGTCATCACCACCGGCGAAATCGACGGCACCGTTTACCTGAAGGAAAGCGCCTGGGCCCGGGAAGCCGCCGACGTGCAAGTGCAGTTGCGCGACGAAAAAGACCGGGTCGTCAGAACCGTCAAGAGCAGTTACGACGGCTTTTACCTGTTCGACTACGTGAAACCCGGAACCTATACCGTGCGCGCCGACCCCGAACAGATGGCCCGCCTGAAAATCAAGGGCCCGAATCCCCGAAAGGTCGTCATCCAAGGAAACGGCACGATCAAAAACGGCATGAACTTGATCCTGCTGCGCGGCGAGGCCGGCAAAATCAAGGGTACGTTCCGGGTCAAGTTGACCTCTTTCATTACACCCGACGCCGCGAAAAACGCCTGGGAGATTTTAACCCGGAAGCACCCGCGTCTCGTCAAGGACCTGACGCCGGAAATTCAACCGACGAAAGCGGGCAACAATCAGGAAGCGATCTATTCGCTTTACGCCAGCAATCTCAAGACACGTGATGCCGGCACGGATCTGTGCAAGAACCTGCGCCACGAATACGGCCACGGCTGGTGCAATCCGATCGAAGTTCAGGCGCAATGATTTCAATTCCGGAGAAAATTACGGCAGTCCTATTGCCGCCGCCGCCGTCAGGGCGCCGCCGCCTTTGCCGGTTGCGTCTTTTGCGGCTTTGTATTCGACCTTGATTTGACCGTCCCGCAACACGATGCCTTCGGGCAGGTTCAAGCCGATCTTAACCGTCCGGCTTTCATACGGCGCATATACGGCAACGTCTTTCAGGGAACCGACAACCGACTCCTTGCCGTTCTCCGAAAGCGTGACCGTCAGATCGCCGAAAACGGAAAGCTCGCCGCCGCGGCGGATTCTAAAAACCAACTGCGGTCTCTTGTCTTCTCCCGCCGGCATGATCGCAAGATCGGTCAAGCGGGTTTCCGCATGGAGATCGTGCCCCACCTTACCTTGATAAAACAACACCGGCACGGTGTATTTCGGCGCGGGCGCAACGGTTTCCCCGGCGCCGTCCTTCGGTTCCGGCCGGAAAATCAGGTGCGAGCGGTACTCGGCTTTCTCCCCCAACACAACGTCGGCGGTTTTCCGCAGCAAC
The DNA here is from genome assembly GCA_040216475.1 of Rhodospirillales bacterium. Classification (GTDB taxonomy): domain Bacteria; phylum Pseudomonadota; class Alphaproteobacteria; order Rhodospirillales; family CALINB01; genus CALINB01. The sequence continues at coordinate 1,812 of JAVJPD010000658.1, read as the reverse complement.
AGCCGGACGTTTTGCGTGGCGCCGGGTCTCAGCGTAAATTTGTGGGGCGCATAACGGACATATTTGGCCGCGAACCGTTCGCCCGGCCCGGGCTTGGCGATTTGGGAAAGCTCGCCCGATTCCGACATTCGCATGTTTATGAACAAGGCCCGATACGTCGTCGTGACGGCGCTCGTATTCTTGAACGTCAGCTTCGCCTCTTCGTTACGCCCCTCGAAAACGATCCGGGGCGGCGTAACGGCGAAATCCTCACCGCCTTGCGCCGATGCGCCCTGCCACGCGGCGATCGTCAACGCCATCGTCGCCAAAAACGCCGGAATTACGACGGCGGACAAAACCGCCATACCCTGCCGTAGGTGAAATCTCATTTTATCCATGTGAACGATGAATCAGCGCCGGATGCGTATCAATTTGTTATAGAACCAAGCAATGAAAGCACCGACAAAAAATCCGTGGACGAAGGCCCAAACGCCGCCGGCGATACTGCCGACGATACTCGGTTCATAGCCGATATAGAGCGACGACAGCACCTGCACCACGAATTCTCCCCAACCGAACAGGCCCGTCGCGATGCCGATCAGAAAAACGGTGGCACCGCCGGTCAGCCCCAAGGCCACACCAAGGCTTAGAATGCTCAGGCGTTGCGGGTGTGACGAAGCCGCATAGGACGGCGTTACCGATGCACGGCCGTCTGACGGTTCTTGGGGTGGCGCAGATGATTGCGTTTCGGATCGCTCAAGATTTTCATTCATCACGCCCCCCTTTCGTGACGGATCGAATGCGGTTACTGCCCCTTCATCGAGAGGATATAAGCGATAATAGCATCTGTTTGCGTCTTGGTCAGTTGAATTTGCGGCATCGGCGGATGCGGCGCGAATATCCAGCCGCGCAGGCGCGACTCCGTATAACGTTCGTTGTTCGCGATCATCGCGAACGAGGGTGCCGCGTCGATCGTCTTGCCGCCCGGTTCGACCAGATGGCAACTCGAGCACCACTTCTGCGCGATCATGCGCCCCACCGACGGATCGCTTGCCTGCGCCGGCGCCAAGCCCGGCAAGAGGCCCGCCGCCGTCAACAGCATCCACGCGCAAGACCGGATAAAAACGGATCGTTTCGATTGCATCGGACCGCCTCATTGACCATGAGCATTCGTCGGCATCAGTCTAATATCGGCCGGGGCCGCGCCGATTGATCTATATCAATGAACGCCGGCGTTCCCTTCTTAAGCCAGTTCGAACTCGGCAACGACCGGGGCATGATAGGATTCCGGGCTGTGGCGGACGCCCGAATATGCGACGGCCTCGTCACCGAGCGCTTCGTTGTGAATTTCGACGTGCCGGTAAAACTCGAGCAGCCGCCGCGACACCAGAATATGATCCAGCATCACTTTGTGGCCCTGATGAATGACGGAAAAACGCTGCGTTTCCGGAACCGTCCGGTCCATCGGGATCAGCACCCGCCCGGCCAAGCGTCCGTTGCCCGTATCCTCGACGTCCGCCCGGATGGTGCGTAACGGCGTTTCGCGTTCCTCCGCGTTGAAATCGCCGCACACCGCGATCAAGGCTTCCGGTTCCGCATCGAACAGCCGGTCGACCGTCATGCGGGTTTCCAATGCCTGCCCCGCCCGCTTCACCGTCGCCATGAAAAAGCCTTCCGCCCAGGCGTGCGTATTGCGCCAGGTAAACGAATCTTCCTTTTGTCCCGGGACCAATGCCGCCAACGGCGAACGCAAGTGCAGATTGACGACGTGAAGCCGTCGCCCGCCGGGAAGCCGAACGCTCGCTTTAAGAAGCGGCCGGTCCCAGGTGATCT
>JAVJPD010000657.1:0-18538 GCA_040216475.1 Rhodospirillales bacterium | reverse complement strand
ATCGCGCAGATACCGCTCAGGATCATGGTACCCTTGATATAGGTTAGGAAGGTCGGGTCGCGCGACACGAACTTAGCCAATGCGATTAGAATCACGTAGACGGTCAGGGTGGCGCCGACGGTCTTCCACTGCATGCCCTTGGCGAAGAAAACGGCTTCCGAGGAGTCTCGGTAGAGCATCCGCATTTCCGCGTGGGTTTTTTCGTCGAGTTCGGATTCGACGACTTCGAACGGCTTCTTTTCCTCCGCCTCGGCGGGCGGGGCTTTTTTCGCGTCTTTCGCTTCTGCCATGAATCACACGCGGCGTTATATCGCCGCTCTCCCAAACGTCCCGAATCAGGCTATAATGATGCCTAAATCGTTGCCGGGTGACAAGTTGGGCCGTAAACCTGGAGAAAAGAGGCCCTAAACAGAGGAGGTAAACATGTACGGACGACAGCAGGCCGAATCTGGAAGCGGCCAATCTCTCGCCGTCGTCATGTCGGATGCCGCGATGGCGCCATCGTCACGGGCATCGATTTGTCTTCGCCGCTGGGCGTGGAAACGTTTGCGAAGCTCGATAAACTTTTCAATGAACGTTCGGTCCTCTGTATCCGAAATCAAAAATTGACGGCAGAACAGTACATTCGTTTCGCGGAGCGGTTCGGGTCGGTCGAGGAAAACTTCCTGAAACATTATTCGCATCCGGAACACTCGGAGATTTAGCTGGTTTCGAATATTCAGAAAGACGGCAAGGACATCGGGCACGCCGATGCCGGGCGCGTCTGGCATACGGATATGTCGTTTACGGCCTGCCCGCCGCGCGCGACGGTTCTCTATGCCTTGGAAGTGCCAGTGCGCGATGGCGTGGTGCGCGGCGATACGAATTTCGCAAGCTCGGCCGTCGCGTACGATTCTTTATCCGATGCGGAGAAAATGAAGGTCGACGACTTGCTCGTGGTGCATGACGTGTACGGTCGCCGGGCAACGACCGGCACCGGAACCATCGACAACGATATCCGCAAACAGCAGCCCAAGGTGCAACATCCGTTCGTGCGCGTTCACCCGATCACCGGGCGTAAATGCCTTTACGTCAGTCCCGGCGAATGCGTCGGTGTGGTCGGCATGGCGGACGAGGAGGCGGTGCCGCTGATTAACGGCATGGCCAAACGTATTCCGTCGGAACCGTTCCGTTACCGCCACAAGTGGCAGGCGGGCGATATTCTGATGTGGGACAATTGCGCGGTTCAGCATCTGGCCACGTTCGATTACAAATGGCCCGACGAACGCCGGCTGATCTGGCGCATCACGGTCGGCGCCACGTCGACGATGTGACCGGGCGGCTTAAAGCTTCGGTATCGGCGCGACGGCCCGGCCGGTGATTTGGGCCATGGCCTCTTGAAAATCCTCGTCCCGGCAGAGGGAATGGACGGTGAGTTTGCGCACCATCGTCACGCTGCCTTGGCGGTTTTTGTGCGGCTCCAGCAGGCTCAACACCTCGAATTCGGAATCATAACCGTGCATAAGTTGCTGGCGCTTGATCTCGTTCGCGATCGGTGACAGGAAATGCGCGCGGTACGCAGCGCCGGTGTCGGCATCGGCGACGTCGCCGTACCAGTATGTAAAGTGCATCAACAGAATGCCGTGATTATCGTTGATCAGCGGCCAGTACTCGTTCAAGAAATCGATATATTCGAAGGGGCCGCCGCAATCGAACCAAACGAAGTCGAAGGGCAGGTTTTCGGGCGCGATATTCTTGCTGAACCCGCGGAAATCGCCGTTATGGAAATCGACATAGCCGTCGAGCTCCAAGCGGTGCAGGACTTCCCGGACCTTTGGCGCGGTCGAGCCTGCGAGGGAGAGATCATCGATGGCGACCAGCCTGGGCTCGTAATCCTGTTCGTAATAGTCGGGCACCAGCACGGCGCGGCGTTCTGCATCATCGCGCCGCCCGTCGAGAATTTCTTTATCGTCATCGAACTCGGCCCGGTTGTCGGCGAGTGCCTGGGCCAGGAACGGCGAGGTGTAGCCGAGGCCGACCTCCAGCACGCGGTGAGGCCGAAGCATCCGCACCAGGGAATAAAGAAGCGGGGCGACGTGCTCCGCGCCCATGCCGGGGGCGTAAAGCTCCGCCGCTGTGTCGAAAAGGGTGCCGTTCAGGGGCATGTTCGTTCCGAGGTTCGCATGAATCGCCGAACCCAGTATGCCCGGGCCCGCCCCTGCTTTCCAGTGCGCCTCGGCCGTTTTTCAACGCGCAATGGCGTGCTCCTTGTGAAGCCAGGCCCGGCTCAGGGCGACGATCTCCTCGAGGAGCTCGATTTGGTCGGGACCGACGCCGATATGGCCGCCGTCCCTGGCGATGATGGTTTTCGGCTCGGGCACGAGGGCGTGCAGGCGGGCGCTGGCACGGTGCGGGATGAACATATCGTCATAACCGGTGATCACGAGAAACCGCCCGCGCAGATGAGGCAGGTGCAACGCCGGCTCCAGGGGGCGCAGCAGAAGGTCGGTCAGAATCCCCAAGGCCTCGCCGCCGGGCAGGGCGCGGATACGCGGGTGATGGGCGAGCAAATCGCCGAGTCCGACGCCGCCGTAGGCGAGCACGGTCCGGTACAGGGCATGGCCATGTTTTTCCGCCATGCGTTGCACGGCCGGCGCGACCAAGGCACCGAGCGAGAAGCCGAGCAGGCTGACCCGGTCCGGGTCGGCCCAGGGCTGTTTCTTCGCCCACGCGATCGCCGCCGTGACCTGGGCGGGGATGGCGAGGAGCCGGGCGCGGAAATCGGGTATCTGAGCCGCCAGGGACAGCCCGGTCGGGATATAAAGCGGCATCGGCCAGTCGTAGGCGATCAAGGCGTTCCGGCCCGGTTTGGGCACGTAGCGGGCGTTCTTGGCGCCGGTGCCGAGGCCGCCGAGCAGGATGATGACCGGCAGGCGCTCGGTCGTCGTGTTCGCGGGGAGGGAAACGAACAAACCGATGCCGTTCCCGATGCCGTTCCCTGTGCCGCCGCGAAGCGTCATCGTACGCTCGATTCGATCGAGGGTTTCGGTTTCGGAAAGTTGCGCGGCGAGAACATGGCGCGGCGGTTCCGGCAGGGCTTGCAGAGGATCGCGCAGCCAGAGCCATGCCCCTGTTGCGATCATAAGGCCGGCAACGGCGAAGATAAAACCCCCCCCTAACTTAAAGGTTAGCCCCATGCCGCCGTCCCCTGTCCGTCTTCATCACGGGCGGACCATAACACAGCCGGTTGGGGAGACGATGGGGGATTATCCGTGCGATTTCGAGAAGGGGGTCTCGGGAATCTTGTCGACGATGCGTTTGAATTCGGCCTCGGTGAAGGCCTTCAGGCTGGTCGCGCGGACCGAACCGCCGGAGGAAAGCGACAGCGACAAGGTCGCCATGGCCTCGTCGTTCGGCATTTCGAGCAGCAGAATGAAGTCGTATTCGCCCATCAGGATGTAAAAATTATTGAGTTTGCCGCCGAAATCCTTGATGAGATTCTTGAGATTTTGCAGCCGCTGCGGTGAGCCTTTGATGGCGCGCACGCCGCCCTCGCTGAATTTCAACAGGCACACGTATTGCGGCATGGATTTTTGAGGCATGTCTTCGCGTCCTTCTTAATCGTATAGATGAATATCAACATATGAGATCGGTGATAGCCGATCCTTGACGGGAGTCAAACGGGAACCGGGGATCAGTTATGCAAAGCTGGTGGGGTTAGGGCTTGGACTCTTTGGTTTTCTGGGCCGAGCGTTGCGGCGTTTCGTGCAGCCAATCGAGCAGCGGCGCGGCGGTCGCGTCGATGGAGGCCATCGTCGAGCGGTAGCGCATCACCAATTGCTGCCCTGTCGGCGTCAGGTGGGCGCCCCCGCCGGTTTTGCCGCCGACTTCGGTTTCAACCACCGGCCTCCCGACGGCGGTGTTGATGGTGTCGATCAGATGCCAGGCGCGGCGGAAACTCATACCCATTTCCCGGGCGGCGGCGGAGATGCCGCCGGTGCGATCGATGCTTTCCAGAAGTTCGATCTTGCCCGGGCCGATGATGTTGTCGGCGATCCGGACCTTGACCCGCAACGATGGCGTCGTGCCCCTCTTGCCGTCCTTGTTTTTTGGCCGCCGTCCCATGATGCCACCGCGACTGATTCCAGGGAAGGTGTCATTATTTCGCGAAAAACCGCCGTTGACTAGGCCGTTGACTCGGGGGGCACGCAAAATTTTATCCTGGATTGACTCGCTATGAAGTATAAGACATAACGATTTTGCACCGTTTACGGTCATTTCGGATAAAGATCGGATCATCAAGGGGGATTCATGCAATTGCGAAGGGCGCTTGTTATTCTGGCGGTTATCATGATGCCGTTACTGGGAAGTGCCGCGACCGCTCAGGCGACGGACAAGTTCATTACGGTCGCTTCGACCACCTCGACGCAAAATTCGGGGCTCTTTCGTCATATTCTGCCGCTTTTCAAGGAGGAGACCGGCATCGAGGTGCGCGTGGTTGCGGTCGGCACGGGCCAGGCGATCCGGCTGGCGAAGCGCGGCGATGCCGACGTGCTATTCGTTCACCATAAGCCGTCCGAGGAAAAATTCGTGGCCGAAGGCTATGGCGTGAAGCGTTTTGAAGTGATGTATAACGACTTCGTCATCGTCGGCCCGAAGAAGGACCCGGCGAAGATCAAGGACATGAACGATGCCTCCAAGGCGCTCACGAAAATCGCTCTGAGTGCGAAGAAAGGCAAGAAAGACGTGGCGTTCGCTTCGCGCGGCGACGATAGCGGCACCAACAAGAAGGAACTTAGCCTTTGGAAGCAGGCCGGACAAAACGTGAAGAAGGTTTCGGGCCGCTGGTACCGGGAAACCGGCGCCGGCATGGGCGCGACGCTGAACACGGCGGCCGGCATGGGAGCCTATACGCTGACCGACCGGGCGACGTGGATCGCCTTCAAGAACAAGCGCGATTTGGTCATTCACGTCGAGGGCGATCCGCGCCTGTTCAACCAATACGGCGTCATCCTGGTTAATCCGAAGAAGTTTCCCCACGTGAAGCGGAAGCTCGGGCAGACCTTCATCGACTGGCTGATCTCGAAGGCCGGCCAGGCCGCGATCGGCGGTTATACGCGCCGGGGCAAACAGTTGTTCTTCCCGAACGCGCGTAAGGAGAAAATGACCTCACTCGAAGGACCTCTTGAAGAGCCGGGCGTACCGCGCGGCTGAGGCCGCTTCCGAGCTAGTAAAGTCCGATTTAAGATCAAACGTCGGTGCAAGGCGCGGGGATCCGCCGTTGGCAGGTCCTCGTGCCTTGTGTTATGACCGATCAGCGCCGCTCGGCGAGCTAAAGCAACACAAGATCGAGAAATCGGGGAGGAACGATGACCGAGACAGTCTCGCTGACGAAACATGTCGCCGAATTCACGGCCAAGACCGGTTTCGACGATATTCCTGCCGACGTTCATGCCCTCGGCAAGAAGAACATGCTCGACGGCCTCGCCGCGGGTCTGGCTGGTAGCGTCATGCCGGCGCTGCGCATCCTGCGCGACTATCTGACCGGCCTCGGTTGCCCCGGCACGGCGACCGTCCTCGGCAGTTCGATCACCTTGGCACCGCGCTTCGCGGCGCTCGCCAACGGCACGTCGATCCACGTCGACGATTTCGACGATACGATGCAGGCCGAGGTCGGGCGTTTCCAGGGCATCCATCCGACCGGCCCGGTCACGGCGGCGTTGCTCGCCGTCGGCGAGGGCGAACACCGTTCGGGCCGCGACATTCTGACCGCCTATCAGGTCGGCGTCGAGGTTGCCTGCAAGACCTTCGAGGCGACCCACGTCAATCACATCCTCAACGGTTTCCATTCCACCGGCACCTGCGGCATGTTGGGCGCCGCCGCCGCCGTCGCGAACCTCTACGGCGTCGATGCGGAAAAAACCCGCCAGGTGATCGGCATTGCCGCCGCTCAGGCTTGCGGCTTGCAGGCTAACTTCGGCACGATGATGAAATCCTATCACGTCGGCCGTTCCGCCGAATGCGGTATCCTGTCGGCCGATCTCGCCGTTAGGGGCTTCACCGCCTCGCCGATCAGCCTCGAATCCGATCGTGGTTTCTTCATGGCCCAAGGCGGCGGGATCGAGGAGCACCGCATCCGCGGCAAGCTCGGTAACCCGTGGTCTTTCGCGGACAGAGGCATCTGGATCAAGCCGTGGCCGACCGGCAGCCTCGCGCACGCGGCGATGACGCTGATGGTGCAATTGATCGACGAGCATGATTTAAGCCTGGAAAACGTCGAACGCATCGCGGTCAAAACCAGCGACAACATCCACCACACGTTGCTGCACCATCATCCCAAGACCGAGTTGGAAGCGAAGTTCAGTCTCGAATTCGGCCTCGCGGCGTTGTTGGTGCAACGCAAACTGACGCTGTCGGATTTCACCGACGAATTCGTCCTGCGGCCCGATATCCAGGAAGCGATCTCGAAAATCCGATACGACACGTTCTCCCAGCAGGAATCGCGCGAGAACGGTTACGGCATCATCACCGCCTTCATCGATATCGACATGAAGGACGGCAAGAGGATTTCGGATCGTCTCGATTTCGGCAAGGGCAGCAAGGCCAATCCGATGAGCTTCGATGAGGTTTCCGACAAGTTCCGCGATTGCGCCGCCTTCGCCGGCTGGCCGAAGGGCAAGGCCGAAACGGCGATCGAATTGATGGCGACCCTCGAGGATGTGCCCGACATCGCCAAGCTCACTGCAGCGCTCGGCGGTGCGAAGTCTTAATCGTCGAAGCCGTAGAGCTTGCCCGGATTGCCGGCGAGGATCATCGCGCGGGTTGCTTCGTCGGGTACCCAATCGAGCAGCGGGTCGAGAAAATCGGCGCTGTCCGGTTCGTCCGGTCCCGGAAATCCCGGCAACGGCCAGTTCAATGCCCAAAGAATCCGGTCCGGCCGTGCCTTGACCAAGGTTTGAATGCGTTCGACGGCATCCGCGTATCCGGGGTGCGGCGAGCGGCTCGAGTAATAAACGCCGGAAATCTTGACCCAGATGTTGTCGGTCTCGACGAGCTTGAGCAGGGCCTTGAACTCGGGATCGCTCGCGCCGGCTTCCGGCGGGGTGCGGCCGAGATGATCGAAGATCAGCGGCACCGGCAGGTTCGACAGAAGCGGCACGGCATCCTCGATCCAGCGTTTCCGGCTATCCTGTATCTGCAAAATCCAACCCAAGGGCGCGATCAGGCGGGCGATATCGCGGGCGGTTTCCGGCGACAACTCATCGCCCGAATGGGAAATGCGAATACCGCGAATGCCGCCGTCATGGAGCCGTTGTATTTCTTCTTTGGTCGCGGACGGTGCGATCACGGCGGTGCCGCGCGCGCGGTCCTGTCCGAGCGCCGCAATGGCGGCCAGCGTGCAGCGGTTATCGTAACCGTAGAGCGAGGGCTGAACGATCACGCTGCGTTCGATGCCGATTCTCTCGAGCATCGCCCGATAGACCTCGACGGGCGCGTATCGTGATTCCCGGCCCTCGACATGCGGATATAAATCGCGCGGACCGTAAATATGAGAATGGGTGTCGCAGCTCTTGGGCGGTGCCTTGAGGCGCGGTTTGCGGCCCTTATCTTCGGTCAGGTCGATCGCCAACATGTTGTGCCCCCATGTCGTTTCGGTGTGTCGTTTCGGTGTGTCGTTTCGGTGTTCGGCACCGATTTCGGTATCGTTTGATCGTTCTTAACTCAAATCTTATACTTCGGCCAGCATACAAACACACAAATAACGCGATAACGGGCGGCGGCACGCGTCCGAAGGAGAAGACGAAAAACGATGAAAGCGGTCTATATGGAAGCCCAGGGCGGACCGGACGTTCTCAAGTACGGCGACGTGCCCGATCCGGCCGCCGGGCCGGGCGAGATTGTCGTCGATGTCCACGCCGCCAGCGTCAATGCCGCCGATTGGAAGCGCCGCCGGGGCGGCGGCATCTTGGCGCCGATCGAGAAATACCCCTACATCCTCGGACGCGATTTTTCGGGTTGCGTCGGCGGGCTCGGCGCGGACGTCGCCGATTTCCAGATCGGCGATGCCGTGTTCGGCGTCTGCGCGTTCGGCCAGGAGGGCACGTACGCGGAAAAGATCGCGGTCCGGGCGGCTATCGTCACGCGCAAACCCGATAGCCTGTCCCATGTCGAGGCGGCGGCGATGGCACTGATCGGCCTGACGGCGGTGGTGTCGATCGAGGATACGCTGAAGCTGCAATCCGGCGAAAAAATCCTCATCCAGGGCGGCGCCGGCGGCGTCGCCGGGTTCGCGATCCAGCTTGCCAAGCATATCGGGGCCCATGTCGCGACGACCGCCAGCGCGAACAACCATGCTTACGTGCGCGCGCTGGGAGCCGATGAAGCGGTCGATTACAATACGCAGGATTTTACGGAAGTTCTGTCCGGTTTCGACGCGGTATTCGACACGGTGGGCGGCGCGGTCACGCAACAGTCCTTTGCCGTCCTCAAGCCCGGCGGCCGGCTCGCCACCATCGCCGCCGGCCACGAACCGCCCGCCCCGCCGCGCGCCGATCTGCAAAGCCTGCGCCCGCAAGCGAAACGCGACCGGCGCCATCTCGAACGGATCGTCGAGCTCTATGAAAGCGGCGCGGTCCGCTTGCCCGAGATCGTCCGCTATCCGCTCCGCGAGGCCGCCGCGGCGCAACGCGTCAGCGAGAGCCGTCATCTGCGCGGAAAACTCGTGCTCGAGGTCCGCTGACCGTTTCCCCCGTTTCCCCGTGTGTCCGGCACTGCCTCCCGGACGGCTCAGGAGAGAGACGGCAATTTGATCACCTTCGGCAGGAACATATAACCGCTATGGCGGACGGTTTTGATGATCTGAGGCTTTTTGGGGTTCGCCTCGATCTTTTTACGCAGCCGGCCGACTTGCACATCGACGCTCCTGTCATGCGCCGGGGTATAGGTGTGGTGTGTGAATTCGATGATTTGTTTGCGGCTCAGAACTCTGTTCGGGTGCTCGACGAAAGCTTTCAGGAGCGTAAACTCTCCGCCCGATAGATCGGCCTCCTTGTTTCCTGCCGAGACCAAAATACGGCGTTGCATGTCCAAGCTCCAGCCGTTGAACGCATAGAGCGATGCATCGCTTTTCATGTCGGCTTGTTTGGGCATGCTGCGCCGCAAGACGCTGCGGACGCGGGCCAGAAGCTCGCGGGGGTCGAACGGCTTGGCCAGATAATCGTCGGCGCCGATTTCAAGGCCGACCACTTTATCCATCACGTCGCCTTTGCCGCTTAAAATCAGCAAGCCGATATCGAAATGCTCCTTGAGGGCTCGCGTCAACGACAAGCCGTCCGTGTCGGGCAGGACAAGATCGACGATGGCGAGATTGATCTTGTTGTTTCGAATTGTGTCGTGGGCGTTTCTGCCTTCGGTAAGCGCCGTTATGTGATAGCCCTCACGGGTCAGGGTATGGGTCACGACATCCCGGACGCCGGGATCGTCGTCGATGATCAAAATTTTAGGACTATTTTCCAACATATCTTCCTCTATCGATAAAAAATTGTGGGGTCCCTCAAGAAACAACATGTCGAAGAAATTTATTTTTTATTTGCCCTCAGTACGGGCAGCCCGGAAACGTCGGACCGGATACTTCCCAGATTAAGTATTGGGGGACAACTTTAGGCTTAATAAGTTCTGTAATACATATATCTAAAGTATATGTATTGAAACGCACCGGAATTAAAACCGGGTGTGGCGAGGAAGGGCCTCTAATATTTTATGTGTTTAATACGAAGGCATAATATTTCGGAGTAATGCGTAATTTTATTTACGCATGTTGTTACGGATATTTGGCCCTTTTTTATACATATTGTCTCGGACGACGGATTTTAATCGAGGAGCGGGGCTTTGCCGCTCGCGCTCGTGGCCGTCAGGGGGAAAGAGGGGGGAGGAGGGAGGCGGGGTCGGACTCGGGGCCGGCCTCGGAGAGTGGAGGCGTAAAGGGCCGTGTCGGTTCGGATTTTTGGCGTCCCCTAGGGGAGTCGAACCCCTGTTTTCGCCGTGAGAGGGCGACGTCCTAGGCCACTAGACGAAGGGGACCCGGAAGTGGCGATACATGTACTTGGAAGTCCGGGCCGGGGCAAGGCCGCTCTCGGTTTTTAAGCCTGCCGGCGCAGGTTGACGGGCTTGAAATGCCCGGTGCCGGGATCGAGAAGAAAGGCCGCCGTTTCCGCCGGGCCGGTTTCGCCGACGGCGGTGATCAGCCAGACCAGATCGGGCTCCCAGGCCTGGGCCCTGTCGCGCTCGGAGGGCCGCGCCGGGCCGTCGGGGTGGGAATGGAAATGGCCGACGATCCGCTCGTCACGGCCGCGCAGTTCGCGCAGCAGATCGAATTGGATTTGGGGATCGACCTCGAAGGAATCGCGGGTATCGCTTTTGCTGACGTTCGGGCTCACGACGACCCGGGAGACGGCGATATCGCCGCCCGTTCCGACGGTGCCGATCAGCAGCCCGCAACTTTCGTGGGGATAGGCGGTGCCGGCGGCGTGCTCGATTTCGGCAAGCAGGGCCGGCGGCACGACGATCATGGCGCGGCCTTCAGCGTGCCCATAATTTTGCCGTTTTTCGGATCGACGATCATGATCCGGGCGCAGGCCGGCTCCGGCCCGCCGGTGATGATATAAAGCCTGTCGCCGTCGGGCTTGATATCGGCGATTTTGCAGCCGGCGGGAATCGGCAGTAGGGCTTCGCTGAAACCGTTCTTGGCCTTGGTGTCCTTGGTGCCGATGGTCGCGGGTTCGGCGCCGCCGCCGCCACCGAGTTCCTGGGCCTGTTTGTAAAGCCCGTATCCGAGAACGCCCATGCCGACCACGATCAGAATGCCCATCCCGATCACAAGGCCCTTGAGTACCTGCACCATTTTATTCAGTCTCTTTGCCATGAATTCAACGTCTTGCCCCACCCGTTATACCGTGGACGTGTCCGAGGACAAAGCCGGTGCTCGGCTCGACCGGGTTTTGGCCGCCGCGCTCCCGGATATCTCGCGCACGCGCCTGAAAGCCTTGATCGCCGCCGAGCGGGTCGTTTTGAGCGGCGGCGGCACGGTATGCGATCCGGCCGCCAAGGTCAAAGCGGGCGAGCGCTATACGGTATCGGTCCCGGCGGCGGTTCCCGCCGCGCCCGAAGCGCAGACGATTCCCCTCGATATCGTTTACGAAGACCAAGACCTGGTGGTCATCGACAAGCCGGCGGGGCTTGTCGTGCATCCGGCCGCCGGTCATGCCGACGGCACCCTCGTCAATGCCTTGCTGGCCCATTGCGGCGAGAGTTTGTCGGGCATCGGGGGCGTTTCCAGGCCGGGCATTCTGCATCGTTTGGATAAGGATACGAGCGGTTTGTTGCTGGTCGCGAAGAACGACTTCGCCCATCATGATCTGGCAAAGCAGCTGGCCGATCACCATATCGAACGGGCCTATACGGCTTTGGTATGGGGAGCGCCCAAACCGGCCAAAGGCGAAATCGACGGCAATATCGGGCGCAGCCCGACGAATCGGAAGAAAATGGCCGTGGTGGCCCGGGGCGGTAAGACGGCGCTGACGCGTTATCGTGTCGTCAGGCGGGTCGGTGCGGCGGCGAGTTTGATCGAATGCCGGCTGGCGACCGGACGGACCCATCAGATCAGGGTCCATTTGACCCATATCGGCCATCCCATCGTGGGCGATCCGGTGTATGGGCGGGGGCCGCGGCGGCGGCCGGCAATCGGCGAAGAGGCACGGGCCTACCTGGCAGGGTTCGCCCGGCAGGCTCTTCACGCGCATTTGATCGGATTTCGCCATCCGAGAAGCGGCGAAATGCACCGGTATTATTCAGAATTACCAAAAGAATTCATAGAGTTAATAGACTTTTTAGACGGGGTTTAATTTTTCTGTACAAACCGGGTCACTTTCGTTATTTTATTTATGACCAATTTGGTCAGGTATATGTTCCTTACGCTTTCCGGAGCGACGATCCGCGAAGCGCCAGGAACCGAGGGGGAGGGAGACGCCTGTTGTGAAAGGAGGATCGCAAGCTAGCCATGTCTTCAATCTCAAGCGCAACGACACACGGTGTGTCCCCCGAACAAAATCTAACCCGGTATCTTCAGACGATCCGCGGCTATCCCATGTTGGAGGCCAAGGAAGAGCAGAATCTCGCGCGCCGTTGGCGTGATCACGACGATTCCGAGGCCGGCGATAAACTCGTCACCAGTCACTTACGGTTGGTCGCCAAGATCGCGATGGGCTATCGCGGTTACGGTCTGCCCGTGGCCGAACTGATTTCCGAAGGCAATATCGGATTGATGCAGGCCCTGAACCGTTTCGATCCGGAACGCGGATTCCGCTTCGCGACCTACGCGATGTGGTGGATTCGCGCGGCGATGCAGGAATACATCCTGCATTCCTGGTCGCTCGTGAAAATGGGGACGACGGCCTCGCAGAAAAAGCTGTTTTTCAATCTTCGTCGGTTGAAGGGACAGATGCAGGCTTTCGAGGAAGGCGATCTTTCGCCCGACCATGTTTCCAACATCGCGATGATGCTGCAAGTGCCCGAAGACGACGTGGTCAGCATGAACCAGCGTTTGAGCCAGCACGATCATTCGTTGAATACGCCGCTGAATGACGACAGCGACGGCGAATGGCAGGATTGGCTCGAGAGCGAAGAGGAAAACCAGGAAGAGCTGATCGGCGATTTTCAGGAATTGAGCCACCGCCGCCGGCTTCTGAACCAAGCCATGACGGGATTGTCGCAACGGGAACGTCATATCCTGACCGAGCGCCGCCTGAAGGAGGCGCCGCGGACACTGGAGCACCTCAGCCAGGAATACGGTATTTCCCGCGAGCGTATCCGCCAAATCGAGGTGAAGGCGTTCGAAAAAATTCAGAAGAACGTCAAGAGTGCCTTGTTGGAGCGGCGGTTGCCGAACTGATCCGACGCTGAAAACGAACAGGACACTGCCGGGGCCGGAGACCATCCGGCTCCGGCATTCGTTTGCGCCCGTTGCCAATTTAAGCGGCTTTTTCCGCCGGTGCCGCGCCGGATGGTACGGTTTCGTCTGCGTCAGACGGCGTTTCGGCTTTCTCGCTGCCGTCGGCGGATTTCTGGTCTTTGAGGACGCCTGATTCTTTCACATCCTCGGCGACCGCCTTGCTCCATTCTTCGAGGATTTTCTTTTGCCGGGCGCGAAGGTGAACGACCCTATGTTGGGCGAGAACATTCAGAACGGAAGCGACGATCGGCGGGATGGCGATAAACAGCAGCCAACCGAACGCGGCGGCGCAATACATGACGGCGATGGCGAAAACATCCGTGAGGATATGCATGGCGCCGGTAACCGTATGTTGCTTGAGCCACAGATCGAGGAGATAGGGGAAGACGCCGCATAAATTGGCGCCGCCCACGCACACCGTGTTCGAACGCTGATAGGAGCGGTCGATGATGAACGCGACCACGGTCGGCAGCATGCCGAAAAAGATCAGCATGAGGCTCGACAACGAGATCATCGACGCCGCACCGATGGCGAGCGGGATGACGAGCTTCATGGGAAGCCGTCTTCCGGCGGAAACGGCCATATTGGCGGCTTTTGTCTTTTTTGCCTTTGCCTTTGCCATGCCCCCTCCTCTACACGCTTTCCACGATGAGGAAGACCATGATGATGATCATGGCCAGGACGAGCGAAGACATCGCTGCGAATTGCTGGCCTTTGTTTTCATACATCCGCCGGCGGGACGGCGAGTTATTTTCGATATCGCGAATTTCATACTCGGCTTCGGCGAATTCCGCTTTGGCGGCGGAGAATTCGTCCATGTCGATACGTTTTTTCTCGATATTGTCGATCAGGTCGAACAGATCGGGCAAACTGCCCTTGCGTACGAGGCGGGGAATTTCCCGCTCGATCTCGCGGCGCGTCGTGCGGCTGTGGTAGGTGCTGATGGCCGGTTCCAGGTGTCCGCCGATCCAGCTCGATAGCCCGTAGAGCGGGCCGATTTTAAAACGCCACTGCAACAATGCCAGCAGGCTGAGGATACCGATCAACCGGATGGAATCCCGCGAACTCGACGCAGCTTTCAAATGGGGATCGATATTCTGGTTGTGATGCGTTGCGATAAAGGCGGAAATATGCCGGTCCATCGGCCGTAGTTTCGGATCGATCCGATTGGCGGCTTCGTCGAGCGCCGGCAGTAAATCCTGCAGGTGAATGATGAAATCGGTTTCCAGAAGGGGGCTTTGGCAGGGTAAATCGTCGTTGAGTTCGTAGAGGCATCGCTCGATGCCGTAACCCGCTTCGTTGATGTTCAGGAAGCTTCTAAGCTGCATGAACATCTTGTCGAGGGTCTTGACGCGCGACGAGTTTAACGGTCCGGGTTGGGCGGCGACCCAGATGTTGGCGATGCCGCTCGTGATCACTTCGGCGATACGTTGCGCGTTTTTGGCTTGGCGAAGTTCCATGGCCAGTTTCGTGCCGATGCTGTCGGGCATGAACGATATGCCTTTGTAACGGATCGGCCCGAGCGGATCGATCAGGGTGCAAGCCTTCGCGACGATGAAGTCATGGCTGTTGGCGATTCCCTGGCCATGGGGTTTTGTCGCCTCGGCCGTGGCGGTGATGGCCTCGGCCAAGTTAGGATCATGGACGGACCGGCGAATCCATGCGGCCAACTCGCCGTCCTTGATGATTTTGATGGCCTCGGGGACGTTTTTCGACATGGCGTTGGCCAATGTGCGCGGGGAGATGTGTTCGAAATCGAGAAACTCGAACGGCAGATCGCCCTTGATGATCGGTTTACGCTGAGGATTGGCCTGGCGTTGTCCGTTCAGCCAGCCGGCGACCTCCTTGACGCCCCATCGTTGGGTGACCTCGTCGTTCAACATGCCGCGCAGCGCTTCGAGGAGAGGAACCGGCACGCGCGTGTTCGTGCAAAGCGTCGAGAACGATCCTTTCTCGATTTTCGAGGCTAGTATCTGATCGTCCGTCATTCGGTCGCACGGATGGGAATCGACGGTCAGATAGACGATGGCGCAGCCGAGTGCGTAGATATCGTCGGCCGAGCTTCCCGCGCTGCGGCCGTCCGGGTCGGCCATGCTTTGGGGGACCGTCTCGAAGATGGCCGGTTGATTGTACCCGGGCGGCGCGGAGATGCAATCGCCCAGCACCAGGTTCTGATGGTCCGCGTCGAGATAGTAAATGTTGTCGGCTCGGATGGCGCGGTGCGTGATTCCGCGGGACTCGAACTCGCTGACGGCACGCAGCAGCGGGCGGATCACCAGGTTGGGAAATTCGTATTCGCTGACGCGGGTCAGACTTTTTGCCATCTTGCCGAGAACGGAGCCGCCGAGGGGGCGCTCGTACACCAAGGCCATGCATTTGCGTTGAAGGGGCGGCCAATCCACCGGCGCCGCCGCGACAAGCGTAAGAATGCCGCGGATGAATCTACCCTTGAGGACGTCGAGAACATCCATGCGAAGCGGAATTTCGGGGGAACAGATCAGGGCGTAAAGTTTGCGGGCCGGATCGCGCCGGTCTTCGGCCAGAAAGGCCTTGGCCGTGGGGATGTCGAGTTCCTCAAGTGCTTCGGAGGGGTCGATGGCGAAATGATGATCGAGCAGAATCAACGACGCCGTCGAAGCCGCCGCCGGCGCAACGGACTCCTCGACGGGTTGATCCGGTGTCTCGACGGCTACCCCCGTCGCCTCGGCAGACTCAACGGTCTCCGAGTCCTTTATGGAGTCGGCAGATTCGGCCATGTGCTCAGCTTCTGCTGCGGGCGTTTCGGTCATCATTCTGATCCCCTGGCGCCGTCTATGCGGGCGAATCTTAGTCTTCCGGCGTCGACAAAACAACGTTTCTGTTAAAAAGGCCGGTTTTCCAGGGGTTTTTCGATGTTTTTGGCGTTAATCCGGGCCGCCAGGGTGTGGGGGCGGCCCGGTACGCCGACCGGGCTCAGTCCGCGAAAGGATCGTGCACCAGGATGGTGTCGTCCCGCTCGGGGCTCGTGGACAACAGGGCGACGGGCGCTTCGATCAACTCCTCGATGCGCCGGACGTACTTGACCGCCGTTGCCGGCAGGTCCGCCCAGGAGCGGGCCCCGCAGGTGCTTTCCGACCATCCTTCAAGGGTTTCGTAGATCGGTTCGACGCGGGCCTGGCTGACCGACGAGGCCGGGAAATGGCCGATGGTCTGGCCGTCGAGGCGATAGCCGATGCAGACTTTGAGTTCCTTTTCGCCGTCGAGCACGTCCATTTTCGTGAGCGCGATACCGTTGAGGCCGTTGACCTTGACGGCTTGGCGGACCAGGACGGCATCGAACCAACCGCACCGCCGGGCCCGGCCCGTGACGGTTCCGAATTCCCGCCCGCGTTCACCGATGCGTTGGCCGATGTCATTGGTCAATTCCGTCGGGAACGGCCCGCTGCCGACGCGGGTGGTATACGCCTTGGCGATGCCGAGTACGTAATCGATCGCGCCGGGGCCTTGGCCGGAGCCGACGGCGGCTTGTCCCGCGACCGTGTTCGAGGACGTTACGAACGGATAGGTCCCGTGGTCGATGTCGAGCATCGTGCCTTGCGCGCCCTCGTAAAGAATACGTCTCCCCTGCCGGCGCATCTCATCCAGTTGTTTCCACACGCTGCCGGCGTAGGGCAGGATCTTCGGCGCGACGTCGTTCAGTTCCTTCATCAGGGCATTGCGGTCGATTTCCGGCATGCCGAGTCCGCGCAGCAGCGCGTTGTGGTGAAACAGCATCTTGTCGATCTTTTCGCCGAGCGTGTCGGGTTCGGCGAGATCGCCGACCCGGATGGCGCGCCGGGCGACCTTGTCTTCGTAAGCCGGGCCGATGCCGCGCCCCGTGGTGCCGATTTTGGCCTTGCCGAGCGCCTCTTCGCGAACCCGATCGAGGTTGCGGTGCAGGGGCAGAATCAGCGGCGCGTTTTCCGCGACACGGACGCTTTCCGGACCGACGGCGACTCCTTGAGCGCGGATCGTTTCGACTTCATCGATAAAAGCCCAGGGGTCGAAAACGACGCCATTGCCGATGATCGACAGCTTTCCGCCCCGCACGACGCCGGAGGGTAACAAGCTTAGTTTATACGTGACGCCGTCGACCACGAGCGTATGGCCCGCGTTATGGCCGCCTTGAAAGCGCACGACTACATCAGCGCGTTCGGACAGCCAGTCCACGACCTTACCTTTTCCTTCGTCCCCCCACTGGGCTCCAATGACCACGACGTTCGCCATAGTGTAATATTCCTATTTTTTTCGTTTGTTGGATGTTTTGATTTTTGCCCCGCCGAATTTCTTGTCGGCAAGCTTGACCGGTTTGGTTCCCTTGAGAATATGCGTGCATCGCATCGCCCGGGCCTCGATTTCCGGCTTCGCCGAGCGCTTCAATTCCGCAAGCGTGATCCAGCCGTCCGCACGCAAGGCCGCAGCGACCCCGGCCGGGGTGCCGAAGGGCAGGAAAACCCGCGGGCTGACGAAAGGCGGCGCGATGGCCCGTAAAACGGTATCCATGAACAGGGTCAAGCCGGTGGCGGCCTCGCCGCGCGGCGTCCCGTTACCGGCGCGATAGCGCCCGCCGCTGCCGAGTTCTCCCCGCACGCCCTTGGCGAACAAGGTGAAGGTGACGCCGGTGTGGTATTCGAAACCGCGATTCTCGACCGGATCGACCGTCAGGGTGAGATCGGGGGCGATTTGCTTGATTGCTTTGATGGTTGCGGCCAAGCGGGATTCTTCCTCGGCGGCGAATTTCGGCAGGCGGAGTTTCTTCAGGGCCCTCAGCGAGTCGCCGGCGACACCGGCGGCGGTCAGCAGGCCGGAGAGAATTTTCACCGACGCCTTGCCGATGTCGGGTTCGAGTGAGGCAATGCCGGCGGCGTCCTTCCGGTCGAGCGCCGTGCGCAGACGGCGTAAAGCTTGTTCCGGGATTTTGCGGTCGCGGCACACGGCGGGAACCAGCGTCGGCATGCACAGGTCGACCGATAAATCGCGCACGCCGATCGCCTTCAAGGCTTCGACCGCCATGAGAATGACCTCGGCGTCGGCGGCGGGCGAGAGAACGCCGATCAGCTCGGCGCCGACCTGGCCGAATTGCCGTTCGGGCCGCAATTGCGTTCCCTTTACGCGCAATACCTGACCGGTGTAGCTCAGGCGCAGGGGGCGCGTGGATTTGTAAAGCCGCGTCGCGGCGATCCGCGCGACTTGCAACGTCATATCCGCACGCAGCCCCATCATGCGCTGCGAGACGGGGTCCATCAGGCGGAAGGTTTGGCTTGCCATGGCCGCGCCGCTGCCGCTCAACAAATTCTCCTCGAATTCGAGCAACGGCGGTTTCACCCGTTCGTAACCGTAATGGGCGAAGACCGACATGATGCGCTGTTGCACCTCGGCTTCGTAATCCGCGTTGGGCGGCAATACGTCGGTGAGGCCGGCAGGCAAAAGCGCTTTATCTGAACCGTTGGGCATGCTCGCGCGAAATTTCCGTTATCGATTGGTGCCGATCATAGCGATTTTCGGATGAAAGGGAAAATGGCGTCAGAATAAATT
>JAVJPD010000656.1:0-3596 GCA_040216475.1 Rhodospirillales bacterium | reverse complement strand
ATCATGGTGCACAAACGCGTATCGACGACGCTTTGCCAAGACGCCGGAATCAGGGCGCCGCTGCCCTTGATGTCGGTACGCTTGAAAACGATACCCGTGTCCGGCGCGGCCGAGCGCAGCGTCAACGACACTTTGGTTCCGGAATGGAGACCCACGCCGGAACAGCCGATCGCGCTTTTCAGCGTATGTTGGCGGAAACCGTTTCGGGTAGCGCTCTTTGCTGTCGCCATAACTCTTCTTTTTTCCCTTTAATACCGGATTTATGGCCCACAGAACGGCCTGATGGCCCCAAATCCGGCGGCCCCTTTGGATTCGGGGCTACCAGGCGCGTATGTAACAATTGCCCCCGGTAGCCTCAAATCAATCTTTGTTTCCGAATGTTACGTTTCCTCAATGGCTTAGCCTCAATTCGCCTGACGGCGCAAAAACGCCGGAATATCGAGCAAATCCTCGTCTTCCGGCGCGGAAACCAAGCGATCCGCGGGATTCATCCCGCCCAGCTCGCGCTGGGACTCGTCCGACGCCGCGTCGGCGGCAGCGGCCGATTTCGCGGCCGATTCGGCCGCCGGATGCGGGGTGATCGTCGCCGAGGCCGCCGGGGCCGGTTTCATAACGGTCGTTGCCGCCTTGGCTTCGGCCTGGCGGGCACGGCCCGTGCCGGTCACCCGCTCGAACAGCGACGGGCCCTTCTTCTTGGGCGCCGGCATCGTTTCGGCGGTCAGATCGTCGGTTCCGGTCGCTTTAACCTCCACATTGTGCGGCCTGATCCCGCCGTGGGCCTCGTCCTTGCGCGCGCCGTTGGCCATCGCGGCGACGGCGAACGGGTCCGGGCTCTTCTGCACCTCGCCGGTTTCCCGCTCGACGGGCGCCGGCGGAATATAAGCGTCGCTCGCATTCGCCGACGGCATCGCCGCGGGCTTACGGCTTTCCGCCGCCGGCGCGGGCTTCGGTGCCGGCTTCACGGTCGCGGTCGCGGTGCGGACCGGCTTGGGCGCATCCGCCCCGTCTTCCTGCGACGCCGCTTGCGCCGCGGCCTGCTCGGCCGGTTTGGCTTCCGGCTTGATGCTGACCGTCACCGTTTTGGCCTTGCCCGCCGGTTGCGCCGACACCACCGGTGCCCATTGCTTGGCCGGTTCCGCGTTTTCGGGTTTGGCCTGGATTTGCGGTTGGGTTTGGGCCACCGCGGGCGTTGCCGACGGTGCCGGGCTTGCTGCTTGCGGCGCCGGAACGGCTTGCGGTTTCGCCGCGGCGACCTTATCCGCCAGCCGCATCATCGGCGGCAACGGCTGCTTGACCATCCCGGCATCGATGCCCGTGGCGACCACGGAAACGCGCATGCGCCCATCCATGGATTCATCGAAGGTCGAACCGAAGATGATGTAGGCTTCCGAATCGACTTCCTTGCGAATCCGTTCGGCGGCTTCGTCGACCTCGAACAAGGTCATGTCCATGCCGCCGGTGATGTTGATCAGCACGCCCTTGGCGCCCTGCATCGAGGTGTCGTCGAGCAGCGGGTTGGAGATCGCCGCTTCGGCGGCGTCGATGGCGCGGGTTTCGCCTTCGGCCTCGCCCGTACCCATCATCGCCTTGCCCATTTCGCTCATGACCGAGCGGACGTCGGCGAAGTCTAGGTTGATCAGGCCCGGCATCACCATCAGATCGGTCACGCCGCGCACGCCGGAATAAAGCACCCGGTCGGCCATCGAGAACGCATCGGCGAACGTGGTTTTTTCGTTGGCGACCCGGAACAGATTCTGGTTCGGGATGATGATCAGGGTATCGACGTACTGCTCCAGTTCCTGAATGCCCGCTTCCGCCAGGCGCATCCGGTGCACACCCTCGAAGTGGAACGGTTTGGTCACGACGCCGACGGTGAGAATGCCGTGTTCGCGGGCCGCCTTGGCGATGACCGGCGCGGCGCCCGTGCCCGTACCGCCGCCCATGCCGGCGGCGATGAAGAGCATGTGCGATCCCTGAATCAGGCCCAGGATGTCGTCGAGGGTCTCCTCGGCGGCGGCGCGTCCGACTTCGGGCTTCGAGCCTGCGCCGAGCCCTTGCGTGACCCCGGCGCCCAATTGGATCGTCGTCACCGCCTTCGAGAGCCCGAGAGCCTGGGCGTCCGTGTTGGCGACCACGAATTCGACCCCCTCGAGCTCGGAAGCGATCATGTTGTTGACGGCATTCCCCCCTGCGCCGCCGATCCCCATGACGGTCAGACGCGGCTTCAGTTCGTTTTCTTGTTCCGGTTTCGGAATGCTCAGGTTAATGCTCATGTGATGCTCCTTGCTTTAGTCTTGATTTGTGAAAAGGCGAGATCCGGCGCCGTTGCCTCCGTAGGCGCCGGAAAAACTCGTGTGAAAAGGCTGCAGCTCGACGAACGGGCGTTCGGTCATCAGAAATTCTCCCTCATCCACTGACCGATCCGGCCCAAACGGCTGGTCGGTTCCTCCACGGGGCCAAAATATTTGTTGGGCTGTTCAGCCTGGTTGTTGATCGCGTATTGCAGCAGGCCCGCGCATGTCGCGAAGGCGGGGCCGCTGACGGATTCGGCCAGGCCGCCGAGCGGCAGCAGCCGACCCATGCGGACCTGTTTGTCGAGGATCAGGGCGGCGAGTTCACGCGCGCCGGAAAGCTGTGCGGCGCCGCCCGCCAATACCACCTGGCGCCCGGCGACCTTGTCGAAGCCCGCGTCGGCCAAGTGGGTGCGCACCATTTCGAAGGTCTCCTCGATGCGCGGGCGCACGATGCCGACCAGCATCGAGCGCGGCACCTGATAGGGTTCGCTCGAGACATCCTCGCCGATCGGCGGCACCATGAGGGTTTCCCGGTCGTCCGACGGCGACGGCATGGCGCTGGCATGCAGGGTCTTGATGCGCTCGGCCTGGGTGAGCGGCGTCGCCAGGCCGCGCGCGATATCCATGGTGACGTGATTGCCGCCGACGGGGATGCAGTCGGTGTGCACCAACTCGCCGTCGAAGAATACCGCGATCGACGTCGTGCCGCCGCCCATGTCGATGTAGGTCACGCCGAGCTTCTTTTCGTCTTCGGTCAGACAGGCCAGGGCGGAGGCGAACGGGGAAACGACCTTGGTCTCGATCTCGAGATGGCAGCGCGACACGGTCGTTTCCAAATTCCGGACCGGACCGGCGTTGGCCGAGATCGCGTGCATATTCACGCCGAGGCGCTCCCCGTACATGCCGCGCGGATCGCGCACGCCGCGATTGCCGTCGATGCTGTAGCCGACCGGAATGGCGTGAACCAATTCGTAATTTTCCGGCTGATCCTGCAGCAGGCTTTCCGTATCCAGAATCCGGCGCAGGTCGGACTCGCCGATCTGATGGCCGGCGATGGAGATTTCGTAGGCGATCAGGCGGGACTGCTGTTGATGGCCCGACAGGTTGACGATCACGTCGCGAATGTTCTCGCCGGCCATGTGCTCGGCCGTTTCGACCGTGGCGCGAATCGCCGCCTCGGCCTCGACCATGTCGACGATGGCGCCGCAGCGCAAACCGTGCGAGATCTGGTGGCCGATGCCGACGATGCGCAAGCCGCTCTCGCCGTCGGCGCGCCCAATGGCACACGCGGGCGCAAGACAT
>JAVJPD010000655.1:0-2407 GCA_040216475.1 Rhodospirillales bacterium | reverse complement strand
CGGCACCACCGATTATGCCGTCGACATCTTTTATCAGGCGATTCGCTATCGTCATTTCGCCTGCCCGCTCGCGCCCGACACCCGCCTCGACATGATGTACATGCCCGACGCGATTCGCGCGATGATCGAGGTGATGGATGCCGATCCCGCGCGCCTCAAGCACCGCAACGCCTTCAACGTGGGCGCGATCAACGTCACGCCCGAGGAGCTGGCGGGCGAAATCCGCAAGCATATTACTGACTTCGCGATGGAATACGACGTCGATCCGGTGCGCCAGCGCATCGCCGAATCCTGGCCGCGCGCGATCGACGATTCGGAAGCCCGCGCGCAATGGGGCTGGAAGGCGCATTACGATCTCGCGGCGATGACGAAGGACATGCTCGACAAACTGCGCGCGCGGCTCAAGTCCGCCGCGCCGCGTTGATCGGAGGGTTGCATGGCGCACGACCGGCTCGAAAAAGCCCTGGAAAAATCCTTGTCCGAGATGCAGGCCGCCGGACGCGCGAAGGGCCGCGAATCGGTCATTGCCGAAGTCATCCCGGCGCGCGAGGAATGGGGTCCGCGCTACAAACTCGAAGGCGAGGGGGACAAAGAATTTCTGCGCATGAACGCGAACGGCTACCTCGGGCTTGCGCTGCAGGCCGACGTGATCGCGGCGGAGGAAAAAGCGACCGCGCGTTTCGGCACGGGCCCGGGCGCGGTGCGTTTCATCAGCGGCACCTGGGCGGCGCACACCGCGCTCGAACGCCGCCTCGCCGCGTTTCACGGCCGCTTGGCGGCGATGGTTTTCAGCTCGGCCTACGCCGCCGCGATGGGGGTGCTGGTGCCGTTGATCGACGGGGAAACGGCCGTGATCAGCGACGAGCTCAACCACAATTGCATCATCAATGCGATCCGTTTGGCGCGGCCGAAGGCGAAATACGTCTATCCCCATCTCGACATGGCCGGGCTCGAGAAGAATCTGGAGGATGCGGCGAAAACCTGCCGCCGCGCCATCGTCGTGACCGACGGCATCTTCAGCATGCGCGGCGATCACGCGCCCTTGAACGAGATCGAGGCCCTGGCACGGCGATACGATGATTCTTTCGCCGAGAACGCCCTCGTGATGGTGGACGATTCCCACGGCGTCGGCGCGTTCGGGGCCACGGGGCGCGGCACCGAGGATTACACCGGCGCGGCGCCGGCGGATCTTCTCGTCGCGACCCTCGGCAAGGCGTTCGGCGTCAATGGCGGCTACGTGACCGGCGGGCACACGATCATCGAGTACCTGCGCGAGACTTCGCCGTTCTACGTCTATTCCAATCCGATCACGCCGGGCGAGGCGGCGGCGGCCGAGGTCGCCGTCGAGATCGTCGACAGCGAACGCGGCGTGAAACTTCTCGACCACCTGCGCACGATGACGGCGCGCTTCAAGGCGGGCCTGCTCAAGCTCGGTTTCGAGACCCTGCCCGGCGGGCATCCCATCGTGCCGCTGCTGGTGCGCGATACCGAACGCACCCGGGCGCTGGTCCTGCATTTACATGAACACGGTATTTTGGCGACGGGGCTGAATTATCCGGTGGTGCCGAAGGGCGACGAGGAGATCCGTTTCCAGATTTCCGCCGATCACACCCCGGCGGATATCGATTTTGCGTTGACGGCGCTGGCGACGTTTTCCTGACCGTATTTTAAATCCGCCGCGGCGAAAAATCATCCCGCATAAATTCAACTTAGGTGTTTGCCTAAGCTTTCGATTTCTGCATAGTTAGGCAGATGACGAACCGACAAATGAATCTCGATCGCGTTTTCCACGCCTTGTCGGACCCGACCCGGCAGGCCGTCGTGGCGCGGCTGAGCGAAGGGCCGGCGGCGGTCAGCGAATTGGCGCGGCCCTTCGACATGGCGCTGCCGTCGTTTACCCAGCATTTGGGGGTGCTCGAAGACTGCGGGCTGGTCCGCTCGCGCAAGAAGGGGCGGGTGCGGACCTATCGGCTGGCGGCACGGCCGTTGAAGGCGGCGGAACGCTGGCTCGGCAAAAGACTGGCGTTATGGGAGAAGCGCCTCGACCGGTTGGATGCGCATTTAATGACATTGAAAGAGGAATAATCATGATCCGCATGTCGTTTACCCCCAATCCGCGGCCCGATCTGGTGCTGGAACGCATCGTCGATGTGCCGCGGGAGCTTGTTTGGAAAGCCTGAACGACGCCGGAACAACTGATGAAGTGGTTCACGCCGTCGCCGTAGACGACGGCGGAATGCGAAATCGATCTGCGCCCCGGCGGCGTGTTTCGCACGGTCATCTGTTCGCCGGACGGAGAAAGGCATCCGAATGCCGGTTGCTATCTCGAGGTCGTCGAGAACGAACGCCTTGTTTGGACCGACGCGCTGGAGAAGAATTACCGGCCGTCCAAACAGCCCAACGATTG
>JAVJPD010000654.1:0-1337 GCA_040216475.1 Rhodospirillales bacterium | reverse complement strand
CAACAACGTCGCCACAACCGGATAACGGTAGCGCTTCATCACGTACCCAAGGCAGCCGAACGCGGCCATTAGCCCCATATCGAACAGGAAATTATTTCGTGCATAGCCGCCGAGAAGACAAAACACGGAAATAATGGGAATCATCATGCGCAAATTAACCAGCGCGACACGGTAGGCAAAAAACGCCAGGACGCTGCCGATAACAAGAATGCAAAACGCTGCGAAAAACTGCGTGATCAGGACGGCGTACGCCACATCCCCCGAAAACTGAAACAATCGCGGACCGACATACATACCGTGATAGGACATGACCACGAGCAGCACGGCCATACTGCCGCTGCCGGGAATCCCCAGCGTCAAGAGCGGCACCAAGGCGCCCCCCACCACGGCGTTGTTGGTACAATCGCCGGCAATCAGCCCCTCTTCGGTCCCCTTGCCGAACATTTTTTTGCGCTCGGGCGACGCGAAAGCGATGGACTGCTGATACGCGACGAACGTCGCCACGCTAGCACCGGCGCCCGGCATGGCGCCGATCCCGATCCCGATGATGCCGCCACGGATCAGTTCCCAGGGAAACCGCAACGTATCGCGGAATCCCTTGAAAATACCGGCGAAACCGACTTGCCCTTTGGGCACGTTGGCCCCCGCCGGCAACAACCGCGCCGAGCCTTTCTCGACGTAGAGCAAGACCTCCGAAAACCCGAGCAACCCGACCAGCGCCGCGATCAACGGCAATTGATCGTAAAGTTCGATGATTCCGAAGGTTCCCCGAAACTGGCCGAACGTCGGATCCGTCCCCGTCGTCGCCAGAGCCAGCCCAAGAAACCCGGCCAACAGGCCCTTGGCCAAGCCACCGCTCGAGAGCTGGGCAATGACACCAAGGCCGAACAGAATAACGATGCAAATCTCGGCCGGGCCGAACTTGAGGGCGAGTTTAGCAATTTCCGGTGCCAAGGTAATCGAAGCCGCGCCGCCGATCAGGGCGCCGATCACCGAGGCCATGATGCAAATACCCAAGGCCCACGCCGCCTTGCCTTGCTTCATCAGCGGATAGCCTTCGAAGCATGTCACCGCACCGCCCGGCGTTCCGGGAATATTCAACATAACCGACGGAAACGAATTCCCCATTTCAGCGCCGGCATAAATGCTCACCCCCAGCATCAGGCCGAGATCCGGCGGGATCGAAATCAACACCGGCAGCAACATCGCCAAGGTGCCACTCGAGGTGAGCCCCGGCATGCCGCCGATCAACATCCCGATCATGACGCCGATCGGAACAATCCAAATATTGCTGAGAAAAACCTGGAAACCTAGAATGAAAATGTCGGACATGATCA
>JAVJPD010000653.1:0-2356 GCA_040216475.1 Rhodospirillales bacterium | reverse complement strand
CCGTGATCGCGACGTACTCGATCCGGCCGGTGTCGCGCAGCCAGGCGTGTTCCGGGCCCACGCCCGGGTAATCGAGCCCGGCGGAAATCGAATGGCCTTCGTTGATCTGGCCGTCCTCGTTTTGCAATAAGTAGGTTCTATTGCCATGGAGGACGCCGGGCGCGCCGCCGGTGAGCGACGCCGCGTGCTCGGGCGTGTCGAGCCCGTGCCCGCCCGCCTCGACGCCGATCATCGCGACGTCTTTATCGTCCAGGAACGGATAAAACAAACCCATGGCGTTCGAGCCGCCGCCGATGCAGGCGACCAGGGTATCGGGCAGCCGGCCCTCGGCCTCCGCCATCTGCTCGCGGGTTTCGTTCCCGATGACGGATTGAAAATCGCGCACCATCGCCGGATACGGATGCGGCCCGGCGACGGTGCCGATGAGATAATAGGTATCGCGCACGTTGGTGACCCAATCGCGCAAAGCCTCGTTCATGGCGTCCTTCAA
The DNA here is from genome assembly GCA_040216475.1 of Rhodospirillales bacterium. Classification (GTDB taxonomy): domain Bacteria; phylum Pseudomonadota; class Alphaproteobacteria; order Rhodospirillales; family CALINB01; genus CALINB01. The sequence continues at coordinate 1,866 of JAVJPD010000653.1, read as the reverse complement.
CGTCGCCGAACCCGACGTCACGGGACGCACTTCCGCGCCCAACAGTTTCATGCGGAACACGTTCGGCGCCTGGCGTTTGACGTCCGTCTCGCCCATGTAGACGATGCAGTGCATGCCGAACAGCGCGCACACGGTGGCGGTCGCCACACCGTGCTGCCCCGCGCCGGTTTCGGCGATGATGCGGGTCTTGCCCATGCGCCGCGCCAAAAGAATTTGACCCAGGCAGTTGTTGATCTTGTGCGCGCCGGTGTGATTCAACTCGTCGCGCTTGAAATAAATCTTCGCGCCGCCGAATTTCGCGGTCAGGCGCTCGGCCAGAAACAGCGGGCTCGGCCGGCCGACGTAATATTTGAGATAGTACTCCAGCTCCTCGGCGAAGGCGGCGTCGGCCTTTGCGGCTTCGTAGGCCTGCTCGACCTCCAGGATCAGAGGCATCAGGGTCTCGGCGACGAAACGCCCGCCGTAGATGCCGAAATGCCCCGCGTCGTCGGGGCCGTCCTTATAGGTATTCAAGGTCTTCATGCGTGAGAATCGCCTGGGTTCAAGTCCTTGCGGGCGTTGACCGCCGCCTGTCTTTTGTAACATGCGCCGCGAAAGGGCGGTAATAAAGCACTCGGCCCGGAAAAAACAGAGGAATTTGCTCTTTTTCCGGGCCCGAAACGCGCCGGGCTATTTTAATTGATCGCCCGGGCCGATTCCAGGAAGGCTTTGATTTTATTGATATTTTTTTCGCCCGGCGCATCCTCGACGCCCGAGGAGACATCGACCCCCGGAGCCTGGCTGCGCGACACCGGCCGGATCGAGTACGTCGCGATCACGGACGCCGAAGCGCTCGAGGCGTTTCAGTTGTGTTCGAAGGCGGAAGGAATCATCCCCGCGCTGGAGCCGTCGCACGCGCTGGCCCACGTCGCCAAGATCGCGCCGACGCTGCCGAAGGATCATCTGATCGTGATGAATCTCTGCGGGCGCGGCGACAAGGACGTGTTCGCGGTCGCCGAGCATTTGGGGGTGAAACTGTGAGCGCGCCGCAACGAATCAAGGAGCGTTTCGGCGCCCTGAAACGCAACGGGCGCGGCGGGCTGGTGACCTTCATCACCGCGGGCGATCCGGACCCGGAGACGTCACTGGAGATATTGCGCGGTTTGCCGGGCGCTGGCGCCGATCTGATCGAGCTCGGCATGCCGTTTTCCGATCCGATGGCGGACGGCCCGGCAATCCAGAAAAGTTCCCAGCGCGCCTTGAAGGCGGGCGCCTCGCTCAAGGGCACGCTGGCAATGGCGCGGGAATTCCGCAAACAGGACATGCAAACGCCGCTGATTCTGATGGGTTATTACAATCCGATCTACATCTACGGCGTCGACAAATTCCTCAAGGATGCATTGGCAGCCGGGATCGACGGGCTGATCGTCGTCGATCTGCCGCCCGAGGAAGAATCCGAATTGTGCCTGCCCGCGCTCGAAGCCGGGATCGATTTCATCTACCTCACCGCGCCGACGACGGACGACAAACGCCTGCCGCGGGTGCTCGAAAACGCCCGCGGATTCGTCTACTACGTTTCGATCACCGGGATTACCGGCACCGCATCCGCCGGCCTCGATGAGATCGAAGCGGCGGTGACGCGTCTGAGAAAACACACCGATCTGCCCGTCGCCGTCGGTTTCGGCATCAGGGCACCGGAGCAGGCCGGCGCGATCGCGCGCATCGCCGACGCTGCCGTGGTCGGCTCGGCGCTGGTGAACACGGTCGAAGAACATGTGAACGCGAACGGCAAGGCCGAGCCCGGAACCGCGCGCGCGGTTCTCGACCTGGTTGCGGCCCTGGCCGCCGGGGTGCGGGCGCCGCGAAAAGCGGGAGCGGCGGAATGAA
>JAVJPD010000652.1:0-2691 GCA_040216475.1 Rhodospirillales bacterium | reverse complement strand
ATCGGGCGAACGGCAGCTTAATGTCCTCGGCTGCGTCGGCGGCCATGTGGATCGTGCGCCTGGCTTGGGTTACGTCATTGCGTTTCGCCTGGTCCTCGGCGATTTGACTGAGCGCCACGGCACGATACCGGAGGGTCGAGATATCCGTCGCGGTCGAAACCGCGTTGACCGTTTCGCCCAAACGCGTTTGCGCCGCCGCCATGCGAACGAGCGCCGGGGTTCGTTCGGAACGGTCGCGGATGTTTTTGATCATCGTCAGGGCCTGCTGCGGCTGATCGATATCGGCAAAGGCAATGGCGATATAACGCCGCGCCGCTTCCCGGGACTCCTCGGGAAGGTCGGCCTGAAACAGCTTTTCCGCTTCCTGCAGGTAAGTGCGGGCTTTGCGGTGATATCCCGATTCGGCCAACGCCGCCGAAGCGCGGGTCAAGAAGAACAATTGCTTGAGCGGATCGCGCACCCCTTTAAGCGTTTTATGCAGGCGGGCGATCGTCGTAAAGACGTGACCGGAGTCTTCCTGTTTGGATTGGGCCTGGGCAATGGCGACGTAGGCTTCCGCTTTCAGGAGGAAATCGGGGATCGTTTCGGCCGTTTCCAATGCCTCGTCGATGCGGTGCGCCGTCGCGTGGGCTTCGGCGATGTTTTTCAAGGCAACCATGATCAGGCGCGGGTCCTGAATGCGGCGGGTGGTGACGACGGCTTCGTCCTTCAATCCGGCCTTGGTTTGCGTGACGAGAAGTTCGCCCAAGGCCCAATCCCGCATTTCCTTTTTGTAGATCGCTTTGGCGCTTTCGGCAGCTTCGCGTAAAAGACAGGCCGCCGAAGGCTTGCGGAAGCATTCGTTGGTGTCCCGTAGCGGATTTGCGCGTTCGGTTTTTTGCCGGTTCAGCAAGTGTTTCGTTTCGGGGCGGCTCAACAAGGCCTCGCGCGCCGTCCGGATGTTGTCGCTGCGGGTCCGGTCGATTCGCTGCAGCAGACTGTCGACTTTCGATCCGGTGTCGAGCAGGTTCGCCAATTTTTCCGTGATACGTCCGTCGATTTTCATGCCGTGCAGTTTTTGATAGCTGCGGATGGCATCGCGGGTCGCCGGCCCGTACTGGCCGTCGACGGCGCCTTTGTAGAGACCTATTTTTTGGAGCGCTTCCTGGATTTTGAGTACGATCGCTTTTTTCGTCGGAATCGAGTCGATGATCTCGAACGCTTCCGGCAAAAACGTTGCCCGGGAGGAAAATTGCGCGGGATCGTTGGCGGCAAGGGCATTCCCGCCGCCGCAAAGCGCCCCGACGAGGGCGGCGTACACGAAAAGCGGTCGGCGGTGGGGTTGGCGGCGCATGCTCACGATCGGTAAACGGTTACGGTTTAAATAGCCATACCGGAACGGCCGTACGGGTGCGGCCATGCCGGTCTTTAACACGTTCCCCCCGAGCTTGACTTAGCCGGTATTGTTTACGGTTAACCCGTCTATACTTGCCAGAATACCCCAGTTTCCTTAAGAAAATCTAACGTTTTTGGGAAAAGGCAGGCACGGATGGCCGTTTACACCGAGGTTGGCGACGAAGAATTGGCCGCATTCGTCGCCGAATACGATATCGGCGGCGTGCGGGCCTGCAAGGGTATTGCCGAGGGAATCGAAAACTCCAACTATCTTCTGACCGTCGACAGCGGCAGCTATATCCTGACCCTTTACGAAAAACGGGTAAAACCCGAGCATCTTCCCTTTTTTCTGGGCCTGATGGATCATCTCACGGGCAAGGGATTACCGTGCCCGTTGCCGATCAAGGGGCGGGACGGACAAGCCTTGCGCCGTTTATGCGGCCGGCCGGCGGCGATCGTCACGTTTCTCGACGGGATGTGGCCGCGGCGGGTCGGTGCCCAGCACTGCGCCAAGCTCGGCACGGCCATGGCGCATCTGCATCAGGCGAGTCTGGACTTCGCCCTGCAACGGCACAACGATTTGTCGCTCACGGCGTGGCGTCCGCTGTTTCAAAGCTCGGCCGACCGGGCCGATTCGGTTCAGGCCGGGCTGTCGGCGATTCTGTTGCGGGAATTGGATTTTCTCGAATCCGCGTGGCCCAGCGGTTTGCCCGCCGGGGTCATTCACGCGGATCTGTTTCCCGATAACGTTTTTTTCCACGGCGGCGAGGTTTCGGGAATCATCGATTTTTATTTCGCCTGCAACGATTCGTTCGCCTATGAACTGGCCATTTGTCTGAACGCCTGGTGCTTCGAGTACGATCACAGCTTCAACGTGACGAAAGCCCGCCGTATGCTCAATGCGTATCGTAATGTCCGTCCTTTTACCGATGCCGAACTTAAGGCGTTGCCGATCCTGGCGCGGGGCAGCGCCGTTCGGTTTTTGCTCACGCGCTTATACGATTGGCTTCATGCGCCGAAGGGGGCCTTGGTCACGCCGAAAAATCCGCTGGAATATCTCGAGAAGTTGCGGTTTCACCAGGGCGTTTCCGGACCGGGCGCTTACGGACTCGAATGAAAGGTTTAGCCGGCATGGCGCCAGCAACGGGCGAAGAAAATAACGTCGTCGAACTGTTCACGGACGGGGCGTGTTCCGGCAACCCCGGCCCCGGCGGATGGGGGGTGATCATCCGCTGGCGCGATCACGAGAAGGAGCTTTGCGGCGGCGAGCCGGCGACGACCAACAACCGCATGGAGCTGATGGCGGCGATTCAGGCA
>JAVJPD010000651.1:0-4567 GCA_040216475.1 Rhodospirillales bacterium | reverse complement strand
CGAGACGGACCCATTGCGCCTGATAAAGCGCCTTGAGCAAACCGAGCGGAAGTATTTTCTCGGCTTCGACGAAACACAGAAAAGCTTCGGATGGCGGAAAATCGAGTACGAGAACCCGCTGCCGAGCGGCACCGGCCGGTTCAAGGAATCCTCGTTCAAAGGAAAGTTCATCGATATCCCCTTTTACGCCGAAACCCGATACAGCGATTTCATCCTCGATTTCCTGCAGGAAACCGGTACGCCCGATTGCGTCGTGGAATTAGGCTGCGGCTACGGCCGAAATCTATTCGAAATGCATTACGGCGGCGGCCCGCGCATCCCCTATTACGGCGGCGAACTGACCTTGGCCGGACAAACTCTGGGTTCCCGGCTCGCGGCCTTGAACCAGGATTTGAAGTTTTCCTTCCATCCGTTCGATCACATCGCGCCGAAACTCGACTGGCTGCCGGAATATAAAAAGATATTCGTCACCACTGTCCATTCGATCGAACAAGTGAATAAAATCAGCCTGGATTTCTTCCGTTGCCTGACGAACGCCGCACCGCAGGTGATCGGCCTGCACTTGGAGCCTTTCGGTTTTCAGGTCGAAAATTTGGGGCCCGCGACCCGGAAACACCGGGAGGTTTTCGAACTCTACGAATGGAACGTGAATTTCTACGAAATCCTGAATCAGGCCCAAGACGAGGGCCTGATCGAGATCGACTTTATCGAAACGGAGCTGTTCTTTCCGGCCGACGCCACCAACCCGACGTCATTGGCGATTTGGCATAAGAAGTAACGACACTCAAAAGATTCCCCGCGTGTCCCGCTCGGCGGCAATGAGCTTGCCGGGGATCGCTTGGATGTTCAGGGTGCGGACCTCTTCGGCGGACAAGTCCGCCAGCCGTTCGACAAGACCGACGAAACGGTCCCGCTCGGCCCGTTCCACCGTGCCGTCGATCAGGGTGTCGAACTTCCTGATGTACCGCGGCCGGTCGAACGGGCGCGCGCCGCGCGGATGCGCGTCCGGCACGGCAACCTCATCGATCAACGTCGAACCGTCCTTGAAGGTAATGACCGCCTTGCCGCCGAGATCCTTTTCCAAGCTCTCGCGCTCGTCGAAACGGCGGTTCCACTCCTCGTCCTCGACCGTCTTGATTTTCTGCCACAGGCGCACCGTGCTCGGGCGTTGGGCACGCTCTGGCGTGTAATTGGCGACGTTGTTCCAGCAACCGTCCTCGAGCGACACCGCGAAGCAATACATGGAGCTGTGATCGAGGAACCGCTTGTTGGCCTTGGGGTCGTACAGATGCTCGTAATCCTTGGCCCCGCAGCCGGTGATGACGTTCGATTCATGGCGGAAATGAATGACGATGCTTTCGATGTCTTCCAGATCCTTGATCCGGCCGCGCATCTTGCAGGCGAGATCGACCATGGACTGGCCGTGCGAGCTGACGGAATATTCCTTGGTGTAGGATTCCAAAATCGACCGTTTCGGCTCGCCCTTCTCCGGCAACGGCACGTAAAACACCTGATCGGGTCCGCCGAGCACGGTCGCGATCAAACTGAAATCGCCCTCGTAGACCGGCGCCGGGCTGGTTTCTCCGCGCATGGCCCGGTCCACGGACTCGACCGCGAGCTTGGAGAAATGCCCCGGCGCGTAGGCCTTCCAACTCGACGGAATGCCCTTGCGCCCCTGTCGCGTCGCCAGGCACACGTGCGCCGCGTAGTTGACCGCCTGAAAGATCGTATCGGTGTCGAGTCCGAGCAGCGTGCCGAGTCCTGCCGCCGTCGCCGGGCCGATCAGGGCCTGATGATCCATGCGCGACGGGCGGTATTTGAGCCCCTTGGCCAAGCACAAATGAATCTCATAAGCCGTCAAAATGCCGCGCAACAGATCACCGCCGCCGCGTCCGCATTGCTGCGCCACCGCGATGATCGCCGCGACGTTCTCGCACGGGTGCGAGGCGTCGGCACCGTAAGCCGTGTCATGCCAATCGAGCTCGCGCGAGGCCGCCGCGTTGGCCAACGCCGCCCATTCGCATTCGACGCGGGTATCATTGGGCATGCCGAACAGCGTCGCACCGGGGGCGCGCGGATGAGCCAACGCCATCGTGCGGGTGTTCACCACCGGATCGCGATTGATTGCCGCGATGGAAACCCCGGCAATGTCGATGATCCGGTTGGCCGCCATGGCGGCGGCCGCCTCGTCGAGCGGCGCGTCGTCGGCTGCGACTTCGGCGATTTTCCAGGCGAGCTGTTCGGTTTTCTCCAGCCAGGGCACGGCCGGATGAACTTTTACGTCATGGGTTTTCATGGTTGCGGTCTATCCCGGTTGTTGTCGTTGAAATATTCTACTGGAAGCCTCTCCGGCCCAGGATCGTATTAAACGGATCGCGTTAAAAGAGACCGCAGGCCAAGCGGGCGCCGCCCCCTCCCAAAGGTTTCGGCGTGTCCGAGAAGTTATCGCCTCCGGCGTGAATCATCAACGAACGCTTTTTCAAATCGGCAACCTTTACGCGCGGCGCCGACAGCGTTCCCGTGGCCGTGCCGTCCGTGCCTACATTGAGCACCGGCAGATCGCCGAGATGCCCGTTGCCTTGGGGGCCTTCGTGCTTGCCGGTCTTGCCCGGATCGTAATGGCCGCCGGCCATCAGGCCCGGCACAATCTTGCCGTCCTTCTTGTGCGCCTTGCAGTTGCGCTTTTCGTGAACATGAAAACCATGATCTCCGGCCGGAAGTCCCTTGAGCCGCGGTTTAATGATCAGACCCTTCGGCCCGTCCTTGAAGTACACCTTGCCGAGATATTCGCCTTGGCCTTTTTCCGACGTCATGTACATCTTGACGGAAATTTCCGAGGCATCGGCTGTGACCGTAACCGTAAACATACCCGCCGCCGCGATCGCAGCAGCAGTCATAAAACGTTGGAAAATCATCGGTTCCTCCAAAAATGACCCCCGGTTCAAGAGCCCGAAACGGCGCCGGTTGACGTTATCATGTGGGCAATCGCAGAAACTTAGCAAGAGCCGTTGGCGGCGGCCGCCGCGCGCAGTAAACTGAAAAGAAAAACAGGGAGTTCCGGAAAAGATATGAGACTTTCAGGCAAGAACGCCATCGTCGTCGGCGCCGGCCGCAACGCCGGACGGGCCATCACGATCGCCATGGCTCGGGAGGGCGCCAATGTCGCCGCGATCGCCCGGCAAAACCAGGCCGAGATCGATGAAACGGTTCGGCTCGCGAGCGAACACGGCACCGCCTGCCTTCCCATCCTGGCCGACGCCACCGACCGCACGGCCGTTCTCGCGGCCGTCGAGCAGGCGACCGAAGCGCTGGGCCCCATCGACATCCTTTCCTACGGAATCGCCATCCGCCCGCCGAGTTCGTTTCTCGAACTGAAACCGGAAATGTGGCGCGAGGTGTTCGCGGTTAACGTCGAAGGCGCGTATCACTTCGCCCAGGCCGTCCTGCCGCAGATGGTGGAGCGAAAGAAAGGCTCGCTCATATTCACGACCGGCCTGTCGGCGCATACCGGCCGAGGCTGGCATAAAGTTCATGTCGGTTCCAGCAAGGGCGCCTTACGGGCGTTGGCCCATGGCCTGGCCGCCGAGTTCGGCCCGCAAGGCATCCGCGTCAACTGCCTCACCCCGACCTTCATCGACGTGGCCCGGGAACGGCCCGATTGGTATCCGGATGCAAAGTTTTGGGGCGAGGAAGGCAAGGATGCCGAATACCGCAAGAAATTTCCCCTGGGACGCAAGGGCACCGTTAACGAAGTCGCGAATGCCGTGGTGTTTCTTGCCTCGGACGATTCGAGTTTTATCACCGGCCAATCGCTGCACGTCAGCGGCGGCATTTATATGAGTTAGGAGTCTGTCATGTCGCTAACCCGCGAATTATCCGAAATCGTCGCCACGACCCGCTTCGAGGACGTGCCCAAGGAAGCCGTCGAGATCGCGAGCCAGGTTTTGCTCGATTCCATCGGCACGACCATCGCCGGTGCCAACGAACCCGGCGGATTGGGCCGAATTACCATCGAATACACCAAGCGCCTGGGCGGCCCCGATCACGCCAGCGTCATCGGCAGCGGCTTCAAGACCTCGGTGCTGAACGCGGCCTACGCCAACGGCACCCTGTGCCACGCGCTCGATTACGATCCGACCTGGTGGCCGCGCAATCATCCGGCTTCGCCGTCCATCCCCGCGATTCTCGCCATCGCCGAACGCGATAAGCTGCCGGGGACCGACATCGCGCTCGCCATCGTGCTCGCCTTCGAGGTCCAGGGCCGCATGCGCGTCGCCTCGAGCGGCCTGAAATCCGGCGGAACGTTCCATCATCCCGGCATCTCCGGCACCATGGGCGGCACCACGGGCGCCGGCGTCGCGCTGAAGCTCAACGCCGAACAGTTCTGCATGGCCTACGGCATTGCGGGCTCGCGCACCAGTTCCCTGACCGCGAACCACGGCACCATGACCAAGCCCTCGCACAGCGGCCACGCCGCGCGCATGGGCGTCGATGCCGCCATGCTGGCGGGTCTCGGCTTTACCGCGTCGGATGACATCTTCGGCGCCGGCAATTACTTCGACACCTT
>JAVJPD010000650.1:0-1866 GCA_040216475.1 Rhodospirillales bacterium | reverse complement strand
CAGCCGGGTGACGTCGACCTGGATCTCTTCCTGCTCCGAGATTCCATAAGCGACGCCGACCTCGGCAATCGGCTTGATGTCGAAGGTCTTCACGTAATCCATCAGTTCGAGCAGATCGTCGACCGGAATGATGGCGATCTGCGCGCACACCTCAATGTGGGTAACCCCCGCCTCGCGCACTTCGCCCAGGAATCGGGTCACGGAATCCCCGCCCTGCAGCAAGGCCAATTCGAGCAACGCCCCGCCGAGGCCGACCTCGACGTCATGTTCGCGGCAAACGCTGATCTTCTCGGCGAGCGCCTTCTTCGTCTGCATTCGCACGCCGAAACCGGCAAGTTTAAGGATGTCGATGTATTCGCCGACGCCCTCGAGAAGCGCCTCGGTCTGCTTGGTGCCGATGCCCTGATCGCGGGCGTAGGTCAGCCCGCGCGTGCGCGGCTTGGCCTCGCGCGGCACAAGGTTGATGCTCTCGAACGCCAGTTCTTCGCGTTGACCGTTTCCTTTCGGCATTTACTTTTTCCTCCCTTATTCAGCAGCCGCCGCCAGAACGTTTCTGGCGATCTCGTTGAATTCCTGGTCCGTGACCGAACGCTTGTTGGCGATGGATTGCTCATGAATCCGGTTCACGATGGCATCGATCTGCCGATCATCCGCGCTGAGGCCGATTTCGGCGAGCTTCTTTTTTGTGACATAGGGCCCGGTATATTTGCCGAGCGAAATCCGGTTGGTATTGCCGACCGCCTTCGGGTCGATGAACTCGTACACTTCCGGATTCTTTTCGAGGCCGTACACGTGGGCGTCCAGTTTATGGGAAAAGGCGTTTTCGCCGGTCAGCGGCTGATTGCCCGGAAGCGTCACGCCCGACAGTTCGGAAACCAGCCGCGACAGGCCCGTCAGCTTGCTCAAGTCGACGCCGAGATCGACGCCGTAGAGATGCTGCAGGCACGTAACGGCCTGGGCCATGTCCACGTTACCGGCGCGCTCGCCGAGACCGTTGATGCTGGCATCGATGATGGTCGCCCCCGCCTTGACGCCCGCCAGACAATTGGCGAGCGCCAGGCCGAAATCGTTGTGGCAGTGCAAATGCACGATCACGTCGTAGCGCTCCATGATGGTGCCGACCAGATATTCGACGCCTTCGGGAGTCATGCATCCCGCGGTATCGGAACAGCCGACGTCGGTCGCGCCCGCCTTGATCGCCGTGTCATAGCTCTGCAACAAAAACGGCAGGTGTGCCCGGGTGGCGTCGGTCGGGGAAAACCGCGTGCGGATACCCTTTGTGACCGAATACGGGATGCATTCGGCGATCTGCTCGAGGGCTTGTTCCCGGCTGACCTTCTGCACGTAGTCGAGTCTGAGATCGGACACGGGATACATGAGATTGATCGAATCCGCGCCCGAGTCGACGGCCACATCGATCTGGCTTTTCCAGTCTTTCGTGTAGATTTGGACGATGGCCTCGATATCGGCCGGCCGATTCGATTTCTTGATGGTTTCGATGAATTGCCGGTCGACCTTGGAGCGGCCCGGATAGCCGCCTTGAATCTTTCGCACGCCCGCTTCGAGCAGCTTGTCCGTGATCGACAGTTTCTGATCGAGGGAGAAATTGACCTCGGCGGCCTGCTCGCCTTCGCGCAGCGTCACGTCCTTGATCGTCAGATCGGGATGGACCCGGCCCTTGAAGGTTTCCCGGCCCATGTTCAACGGTTCCGTCATCGCCATAACGTTGTGTCTCCCTTTTTTTTACATTAGTGTTATCTAAATTATATAAAAAACGCCTGGTAACTGTCTAGCGAATCGGCGGAACATATTTAACGGCGAAAGCAGCCGTTATTTCTATTTCTTGGTGAAATCTTGACCGTCTCG
>JAVJPD010000649.1:0-2375 GCA_040216475.1 Rhodospirillales bacterium | reverse complement strand
CGATCCCGGGCAACGACGACGCGATCCGCGCGATCAACCTGTATTGCGACCTGCTGGTCGAGTCGGTTCTCGACGGCATCAAGGAAGAAATGACCGTTTCGGGAGTCGACCTGGGGGCATCGGAGGAAGGCCTCTCCGAGGCGCTGCCCGAAGAGGCGGGCGCCGTGGCCGAAGCCGTTTCCACCGAGGCCGGTGCCGAAGCGCAACCGGAACAGACCACCTGAAACAAACGTTATTTCAGGTAGATACAAATAGTTTCGAAGAAAGAGGTTTAAGCAATGGCAGAGATCACCGCCGCGCTCGTCAAGGAGCTTCGGGAGAAATCCGGCGCGGGCATGATGGATTGTAAAAAGGCGCTCAGCGAGAATAACGGCGATATCGAGGCGGCCGTCGATTGGCTGCGGACTAAAGGTTTGGCCGCGGCGGCGAAGAAGGCCGGGCGGGTCGCCGCCGAAGGTCTGGTCGGCATCGCCGTGTCCGGCACCGGCGGTGCCGTCGTCGAGGTCAATTCCGAGACCGACTTCGTCTCGCGCAACGAAACCTTCCAGGCGTTCGTGAAACAGGTTGCCGATCTGGCGCTGGCCGGCAGCGGCGACCTCGATGCCCTGCTGAAAGCCGAGTATCCGGGCGCGGGGCATGCGGTCTCCGATCAGTTGACGCAGGTGATCGCGACCATCGGCGAAAACATGAACATCCGCCGCGTCCATACGTTGTCCGTCGGGAACGGCGTCGTGGCGTCCTACATGCACAATGCCGCCGCGCCGGGGCTCGGTAAGATCGGCGTGCTGGTGGCCCTCGAATCCACGGGCGATCAAGGCAAGCTCGATGAGTTCGGCCGCCAACTGGCCATGCACATCGCCGCCGCCAACCCGCAGTCGGTATCCAAGGACGATCTCGATCCGACCGCCATCGAGCGCGAGCGCGAGGTTCTCAGCCAGCAGGCCAAGGACTCGGGAAAACCCGACGAAATCATCGCGAAGATGGTCGAAGGCCGGCTGCGCAAGTTCTACGAGGAAGTTTGCCTACTGGAGCAGGTCTACGTTATCGACGGCGAAAGTAAGGTCGGCAAGGCGGTCGAGGCCGCCGGCAAGGACGCCGGCGGGGCCATCAAGGTGACCGGGTTCGTCCGATTCGCCCTCGGCGAGGGAATCGAAAGAAAAGAGGATGATTTTGCCGCCGAAGTCGCCGCCGTGGCAGGCTCGTAAGCCTGGATTCAAGCCGGATTCCACCCCGACGTAACGGATGCTGCCTCTCTTTTCGACATCGTGTATCTTCGGCGGGATCGGAATCCGGGATTATTAAAGCCGCTCGGCATTCTAAGGCTTTGCGACCGCGGGCCGGATGCCATTTCAGGCCGAGTACGTTCGAACCTAAAAGGAAGACCGCCGCATGTCAGGAGAGCCCAAGTACAAGAGGGTCCTTCTTAAACTTTCGGGCGAAGGGCTGATGGGCGATCAGGCCTACGGGCTGGATCCCAAGACCGTCGGGCGGATCGCCGGGGAAATCTGCGATGTCCATAAACTCGGGGTGCAGGTTTGCGTCGTCATCGGCGGCGGGAATATTTTCCGGGGCGTGTCGGCGGCGGCCACCAGCATCGAGCGCTCGAGCGCCGATTACATGGGCATGCTGGCGACCGTGATCAACGCCTTGGCCATGCAGAGCGCGCTCGAGTCGAATAAGGTGCCGACCCGGGTGCAGTCGGCCATTCCGATGCAGGCCGTGTGCGAACCTTACATCCGGCGCCGGGCCCTGAGGCACATGGAAAAGGGCCGGGTCGTCATTTTCGCCGCCGGCACCGGCAATCCCTATTTCACGACCGATACGGCGGCCGCCTTGCGCGCGGCGGAGATGAACTGCGACGCGCTGCTCAAGGGAACCCAGGTGGACGGCGTTTACAGCGCCGACCCCAAGAAAGACCCGAAGGCGGAACGCTACGAACGCTTGAGCTATCAGGACGTGATCGCCAGGAATTTGAAGGTCATGGACACGTCGGCGATCGCCTTGGCGCAGGAAAACGAAGTTCCTATTCTGGTATTTTCCATTCACAGTTCCGGATCGTTCGCCAAGACGGTGCGGGGAGAAGGAACCTTTACAGTCGTTCAGTAAGCGGAATCCGTAAAGGGAGGTGGATCGTGGCTGAAGATAATTTTGACGAGACCAAAGCGGAAATCAACCGCCGGATGAAAGGCGCGCTGGACGTGTTGCATCAGGAATTCGCCGGGCTTCGCACCGGGCGTGCCGCGCCGAGCCTGCTGGAAACCGTTACGGTCGATGCCTATGGCAGCGAAATGCCGATGAACCAGGTCGGGACCGTCGGCGCACCGGAACCGCGCATGCTGACCGTGCAGGTTTGGGACAAGATCGGAAGAGCACAC
>JAVJPD010000648.1:0-1533 GCA_040216475.1 Rhodospirillales bacterium | reverse complement strand
CCTTCAAGCGCGCGGTCGCCGCGATCAAAGCGGCCAAGGCGCGCGGGTTCCGGGTCAACGTGAATTGCACCCTGTTCGATCAGATGACGGCGCAAGAAGCCGCCGAGTACTTCAGTTTCTGCATGGACGAGCTCAATGTCGAGGGCATCACGGTATCGCCCGGCTACGCCTACGAGCGCGCCCCCGATCAGGAGCATTTTCTCAACCGGCGCAAGACCAAGGAACTGTTCCGCGACATTTTCCGGATCGGCAAGGCCCAGGGCCGCACGTGGCGCTTCAGCCAATCCAGCCTGTTCATGGATTTTCTCTCGGGCAACCAGCAATATCATTGCACGCCGTGGGGCAACCCGACCCGCAACATCTTCGGCTGGCAGCGCCCCTGCTATCTGCTCGGCGAAGGCTACGCCAAATCCTTCAAGGCGCTGATGGAAGAAACGGTGTGGGAGAAATACGGCACCGGCAATTACGAGAAATGCGCCAACTGCATGGTGCATTGCGGTTACGAAGCCACCGCCGTGACCGATACCGTCAAGCACCCCCTCAAGGCGCTCAAAGTAGCGCTCAAGGGCTTCGAGACCGAAAAGCCGATGGTCGAGGACATCCCGCTGCACAACCAACGCCCGGCGGAATACATCTTCGAGGACTTGACGAAGGAACTATCCCGGGAACTGGAGCCCGGGACCGGCGATCAAAACCGCGCGGCGTAACGCCCGCATCGCCTTCCGGTTCGATACCGCCAGCGACACCATCGTCGGCCACAGCCAAGGCTGCGCCAGAAATCCCGCCGCGATCTGCGCTTCGCGCATGCTGCCGTCTTCACGAATGCCCGTCAGCGTCCAGGCGGGAATACGCGCCTGATGCCCGTCCGAGATCACCCTGAGCGCGGCGAACGGCAACCCATGCCGCTTCGCGACCCGCGCCACCGCATGGCTTTCCATGTCGACGGCCACGGCATTGCACGCCATATGACAGGCGATCTTTTCTTCCGGCGTGAGTAACGGCTGATCGCTGCCGGTGACCGTGCCGGTCTTCGCCGGAACGCAATCCGACAAGGCCAACTCGAGCCCGCGCCGCCAGCGGGCGTGCACCGGAATGCCGGGGCCGCCGGCAAACACCACCGATTCGACGATGATGACGTCGCCGGGCTCGTGATGAGGATCGAGCGCGCCGGATAACCCCAGGCTCATTAACGCCGTGCACCCTTGCGACACCAGCGCCTCGGCGGCTTCTCCGGCGCGTTGCGCGTTCGCGCCGCTGACGCGGATCGCCGGCCGTTCGTCGAAATCGTAAACGTCGAAACACGCCGCTTCGCTGGCCAGACCGGTGATGACGCCAAGATGCGGCACTTAGATTCCGTAGGCCGGCGTTTTGGCGTTCGCCGTCATCATGTTGCGGTAACGCGCGAGCGCCCACAATGTGAAGTATGCGCTGTAGCCGTGATAACTGAGGTAAAAGACGCGCGGGAAACCGACGGCGTTGTAGAACTTCTCTTCCCATTTACCGCCCTTGCGCGGCGCCTTGAGCAGATAATCG
>JAVJPD010000647.1:0-2775 GCA_040216475.1 Rhodospirillales bacterium | reverse complement strand
TAGGCTTGCGGCCATCTGCCAAGCCGGAAGTCCCCCGCCTGGAATATGATTTATGACGATTCCTCAATAACCGCGCCGTGGAAGTGCTATTGGTCTACATATTGCGATTTGTAGTGTAAATTGCTCCATATTTCGATCCTGATCGAGGCTCGTTTTCGAGGTCCCGAAATGCGGTTATGGCTTTTTCTCGGCGCTTTGAACGGTTTTCTGGCCGTTATCGCCGGCGCGTATGGCTGGCATGCGCTGGCAACCGATTCGGGCACGCGGGCGATGTTCGCCGTCGCCGTCCAGTATCACATGTGGCATGCCCTCGCCCTGATTGCCACCGCCTGGGCCGCGGACCGATTCGGCCCGGACTCCGGCGCCGCCGCCTACGCACGCTACGCGGGGTGGGCCTTTCTGATCGGGATCATATTCTTTTGCGGCTCGATCTATACGATCGCACTCCTCGGCTATCCGCCGGTTGCAGGCACGGCGCCGGCGGGCGGCTTCGCGTTCATCGCCGGTTGGGTTCTCCTGATCCTGACCGCCGTGAAAGCCCGCAAACCGTGATTTCAACGAGAGACCCGTATGCCTTGGCGAAAACGCATCTTTGACATCCTCGAAGCCGGCCGCCGCGACACGCCGTTCGCCCGCGCGGCGGATATCTTCCTGATGGCGCTGATCTCGCTCAACGTCGTCGCCGTGATCCTGGAATCGATCCCCGAAATCGAAACCGCCTATCGAAACCGGTTTTACGCTTTCGAAGCATTCTCCGTCCTCGTCTTCACGGCCGAGTACATCCTCCGGCTCTGGTCTTGCGTCGACCATGATCGTGACGGCCGCTTCCGCCATCCCGTGTGGGGCCGGCTGCGGTACATGGTCACGCCGATGGCCCTGATCGACTTGCTGGCGATCCTGCCGTTCTACCTATCGATGTTTCTGGCGATCGATCTGCGCGTGCTGCGGGCCCTGCGGCTTTTACGGATCTTCAAACTGACCCGTTATTCCTCGGCCATGACGTTGCTGCTCGACGTACTGCGCGAGGAATTCCGGCCGATCCTGACGGCGGTTTTCATTTCGACCCTGCTCGCCCTGATCGCCGCCAACCTCGTGTTCCTCGCCGAACATCCGGCCCAACCCGAAAAGTTCCGCACCATTCCCGACGCGATCTGGTGGGCCGTGATCACCATGACCACGGTCGGCTACGGCGATCTCATCCCCGTCACGCCGTTCGGCAAAGTCATCGGCGGCATCGTCAGCGTCATCGGGATCGGCATGGTCGCTCTGCCGGCCGGTTTCCTGGCGTCGGGATTCGCCGCCGCGCTGCACCGGCGCAGGATCATTTATAAGGGCATGGTCGATCAGGCCTTGGCCGACGGCGTACTGTCCGCCGAGGACGAAAGGCGCCTCGAGGATACCCGCAAGCGGCTCGGCCTCGATGAAGAGGACGCCGCGGAAATTCTGAGCAGCGAAATCCGGCAGCGCCGCGGCAGGCTCGATCTGTGCCCGCATTGCGGCAAATCGCTCGCGCAACACGACGCGCCGGCCACACCCGAATAATCCCGGCAAACGAAAACCGGCCCCGGAATTTTCGAGGCCGATCGGAAACGGCCGTCGCCTTAAAGCGGTTAATTGCCGATCTGCCAGACCGACGGCGCGTTTTCGATCCGTTCGGACTGCTTCAGGCGCTGCTGCTCCAACTCGTCGGGCAGATGATCGCCGAACTGCTCGAACAGGTTCTTCTGATCCTGGACCTCGCTTTTGCCTTCCTCGCGGTCGATCGACATCAATTCGAAGAACGACTTGGGATCGTAATCGAGGCCGGTCCAGTTGATGTCCTCGTAGCGCGGCATCAAGCCGAACGGGCTTTCGGTCGCCTCGACCCGGCCGCGAACGCGGTCGACGATCCACTTCAGCACCCGCATGTTTTCGCCGAAGCCCGGCCAGATGAAGTTGCCGTTGCCGTCCTTGCGGAACCAGTTCACGCGGAAGATGGCCGGCGGAGTCTTTAACGAAGCGCCGACCTTGAGCCAGTGATTCCAGTAATCGCCCATGTTGTAGCCGCAGAACGGCAGCATCGCCATCGGATCGCGCCGGATCGCGGCCTGGCCGACGGCGGCCGCCGTCGCTTCCGAACCCATGGTGGCGGCGAGATAGACGCCGTGCGCCCAATCGAAGCCCTGGAACACCAGCGGGAAGGTGCGGCTCAACCGGCCGCCGAAGATAAACGCGCTGATCGGCACGCCTTCGGGGTCGTCCCAAGACGGATCGAGGGTCGGACATTCGGTCAAGGGTGCCGTGAACCGGGAATTGGGATGCGCCGCCGGGGTGCCTTTGGCCGGGGTCCAGTCCTCGCCCTTCCAATCGGTCAGATGCGCCGGCGGATCGCCGTCCATGCCTTCCCACCACACGTCGCCGTCGTCGGTCAGCGCGACGTTGGTGAAGATGCAATTGCGGTCGAGCATCTTCATGGCGGTCGGGTTGGTCTTCGTCGAGGTGCCCGGCGCCACGCCGAAGAAACCGGCCTCCGGGTTGATCGCGCGCAGCACGCCGTTCTTGTCGGGCTTGATCCAGGCGATATCGTCGCCCACGGTCCAGGCTTTCCAGCCCTCGAAGCCCTTCGGCGGAATGATCATCGCCATGTTGGTCTTGCCGCAGGCGCTCGGGAACGCGGCGGCGACGTAGGTCTTCTCGCCTTCGGGCGATTCGAGTCCGAGGATCAGCATGTGCTCGGCGAGCCAGCCCTCCTCGCGCGCCATCGAAGACGCGATCCGAAGCGCGAAACACTTCTTG
>JAVJPD010000646.1:0-2564 GCA_040216475.1 Rhodospirillales bacterium | reverse complement strand
ATCGCGCCCAACATGGCGACCATGCTCGCTTACGTGTTCACCGACGCGGCGATCCCGCCGCGGGTGCTGCAAACCCTGGTGCGCGAGTCGGTCGACAGATCCTTCAATAGCATTACCGTCGATAGCGACACCTCGACCAGCGACACGGTGTTGATGTTCGCCACCGGCCAGGGCGCCAAGCACCGGAAAGTCACCGCCGCCTCGAACCCGCATTTGAAGGCGTTCAAGGCCAAGCTGGACGCGGTGATGATCGACCTCGCCCATCAGATCGTGAAGGACGGCGAGGGCGCGAGCAAGTTCGTCACCATCGCGGTCACCGGGGCGGCGAGCGACGCCGCGGCGCGGCGCATCGGGCTCACGATCGCAAATTCGCCCTTGGTAAAAACCGCGATCGCCGGCGAGGACGCCAACTGGGGCCGCCTGATCATGGCGGTCGGCAAGGGCTCGGACCGGATCAACCAAAAGCATCTGCGCATCGGCATCGGCGGCGTGCGGGTCGCCGACGGGCGCGGCGCGGTCAAGGGCTACGACGAGCGCCCGGTCGCCGAGCACCTGAAGGGCCGGTCCGTCGACATCGCGGTGGATGTCGGGGTGGCCAAAGGCAAAGCGACGGTTTGGACGTGCGATCTCACCCACGGCTATATCGATATCAATGCTGATTACCGGTCCTGATACGCCGGTTCTGTTTACGCGCCGTTTGAAGCTCCGTCCGGCCGCCGATACCGACGTGCCGGAGATGGTGCGCTTGGCCGGCGACAAGAAGGTTGCGACGCGCACCGCGCATATTCCCTATCCGTATTCCCTGGAGGCGGGCGAGGCGTGGTTCGCGGCGCGCCAAGCCGAACACGATACCGGCTACGAGATGCTGTTCGCCGTCGAGCGGCGCGCCGACGCCGCGCTTCTCGGCGCCGTCGGCTTGATCGTCGATTCGGCGAACGGCGAGGCGGAAGTCGGCTACTGGCTCGGCGTGCCCTATTGGCGGGAAGGCTTCATGAGCGAGGCGCTCGGCGAGGCTCTGCGCTACGCCTTTGAAGATATCGGTCTGGCTGCCGTTTCCGGCGGGGCGTTTCCCGACAACGCCGCCTCGCTTGCGCTGCAGCGGAAGCTCGGCATGACGGAAGCGGGCCGGAAGATTCACCCCGCGCCCGCGCGCGGGGCCCCGCGCGACGTGCTGATTATGAAAATCACACGGGAAGAGTGGGAAAATCGAACCGGAAATAGGGAGAGTCTCTGAAGCGTGAGCGCAGGGATGATGGACGACGCAAGGAGCGAATGCTCCCGCGAAGCCGTCATGCCCCGCTTTCACGCGGGGCATCCAGCAAGCGATAGACTGGATCGCCCGGGCTGCTGCCGGGCGATGACGACGAGAGAGAAACCGGAGCGCGACCAAAAATCACGGTGGCTTATCGTGCGCGATCCGGTAAAACAACGGGCGTAAGGACGACCCACGAGAACATGAGAATTAAGGATGACCATGGCGATTACCGGACCCGATTCCGGCTGCATGCAGGTTCCGGCGCGCGCCGCCGCGGGCGGCTTGCCGACGGTTCTGGTGAGCGCGGCCGCGCTGGTCGATCTCGACGGCCGGGTGCTGATCGCCAGGCGCCCCGAGGGCAAGGCGATGGCGGGCCTGTGGGAGTTTCCCGGCGGCAAGGTGCACGAAGGCGAATCCCCGGAAGCCGCCCTGGTGCGCGAGCTGAAGGAGGAACTGGCCATCGATATCACCGAAAGCTGCCTGGCGCCGCTCACCTTCGCCTCGCATGCTTACGAGGACTTCCGCCTCCTGATGCCGCTTTTCGTCTGCCGGGTGTGGAAGGGAACCATCGCGCCGCAGGAGGGCCAGGCGATCAAATGGGTGCGCCCCGTCCGGCTCGGCGATTACCCGATGCCGCCCGCCGATCTGCCCCTGATCGCATTGCTGCGGGATTTGCTTTGAGCTGGTTTTTGACTAAAGTCCCGGAACGCTTCCCGCGCTTATTATAAATGAGTTATGCCATGTCCGTGCAAAAACGCCCAACCACGCGCCCGGCCGCCTGTCTGCTCATCATCGGCAACGAGGTCCTCTCGGGGCGAACCAAGGACGCCAACCTCGCTTTTCTCGGCGAGCGCCTGAACGAACTCGGCGTGCGCATGGCGGAAGCCCGCGTGCTGCCCGACGACGAGGCGATCATCGTCGCGGCGCTCAACGAGGTCCGCGCCAAGTTCGATTACGTGTTCACCACCGGCGGCATCGGCCCGACCCACGACGACATCACCGCCGCCTGCGTGGCGAAAGCCTTCAAGCAAAAGCTGATCCGCCATCCGGACGCGGTCGCGCTGTTCGAGAAGAAATACCAGATCGGCGAACTCAACGAGGCGCGCCTCAAGATGACGGAAGTGCCCGAGCACGCGGTGCTGGTCGACAACCCGGTTAGCCAGGCGCCGGGCTTTCATATCGAGAACGTCTACGTGTTCGCGGGTATTCCGCGCGTGATGCAGGCGATGTTCGAGGGCATCAAGCACGAACTCGCCGGCGGCGCGCAGGTTCTGTCGCGCACCATCGCGAGCCACGCCAAGGAGGGCGA
>JAVJPD010000645.1:0-7544 GCA_040216475.1 Rhodospirillales bacterium | reverse complement strand
CTGCTGATGCAGGGCTCGGGGGCGGGCAACTGCATCAACAATTTCGGCCTCAACATCGCCGGGCGCTTTCCGCTGCTGACATTGGTCGCGCTGCGCGGCAGCTGGTCGGAAGGCAATTACTGGATGATTTACCAGGGCCGCACCATGCACCGCATTCTTGAGGATATCGGCTTCAAGGTCTACGAGATCGACAAGGTCGAGGATGCGGCACCCACGATCGAGGCGGCGTTGAAGATGGCCTATTTCGCCGATGCCCAGGTCGCGGTCATCCTGAGCCAGCGTCTGACCGGCGCCAAGGAATTCAAGAGGTAAACATCATGAGCGAACAATACGGCGTGTTGGACCGGCGCGATATCATCAAGCGGATCATCGGCGATCATGACGAGTATCTGGTGGTGACGGGCCTCGGCGGGGCCGGTTACGACTGCACGGCGGCGCGCGGCGATCACGATTTGAATTTCTGCCTGCACGGCGCGATGGGCGGTGCCCCGATCGTCGCCTTGGGCATGGCGCTCGCACAGCCCGGACGGCGCGTGATCACCGTTCTCGGCGACGGCGACATGCTGATGGGACTCGGCAGCCTGGCGACGATCATGACCAAGCGGCCGAAAAACCTGGCCGTCGTCGTTTTGGATAACGGCCATTACGTCGAGACCGGCAATCAGTTGACCGCCAGCGGCTACGGTGTCGACCTGGCGGGCATGGCGAAGGCGGCGGGCTTTCCGGTTGCTTTCGATCTGGCCGAGCCGGGCGAGGCGGCGGAGAAGGTGCGCCAAATCCAGGAGGCGCCGGGGCCGGTGTTCGCCTGCGTGAAGATCGCCGGCGATCAGCCGCCGACGGTGCCGAAAACCCGCGATGCATCCTACATGAAGCTGCGCTTCCGCAAGGCGCTGTTGGGGGTCGTGCCGACCTGATTCCCCGAAAAATTCGGGGGGGCGGGAAGGGCTGTCGATAAAAATATCCACAAAAAATTCAAAATTTTTTGATGTATTATCCCTATGGATAATAGCGGTATGCCGCCCCGCGCGGTAGAGTCTTACATACTATACTATGTTTCCGGACAGCCATCTTGCGGGCCAGGAACGCCTCCCTCCTTCCTGCCTGCGGATGGTTGATCCTTTTTAGGGGGCCGACGGCGGATATCCGTGCGCGCGGCAACCCGGCAGGGACGGTTTCGGCATGGCGGCAATGCCCATACACAAAGCCCATGCGAAGAGGCTCTAAGCGATGATTTTGGGATTCGCCGAAGTCATTTTTCTGTTTTCCGCGGCCATTATCACGATGGCTCTGACCGTGGTCGCCGGCATGGGCGGCGGTGTCATGCTGTTCGCCGCCATGGCCATGGTGATCGATTACGCGTTGCTGATCCCGCTGTTCGGCGCCGTGCAGTCGGGCGGCGCGACGGCACGCGTGTGGATTTTCCGCAAGCATATTCATTACCGTGTGTTGGGCTTGTTCCTGCTCGCCTACATCCCGTGCGCCGCGCTCGGGGTGTTCGTCTGGATTCAGCTGATCGCGCTCGACGCATGGCAGCCTTATATCAAGATGGCGCTGGCGTTCTATATCGTGCTGTTCGTATTCTTCGGCCGTTCGTTGCAGGTGCCGCCGTCGGGCTCGGCGCGCTTGATGCTGAGCGGCGGCGCGTTGGCGGGGATCGGCACCATGACCGTCGGCGCGGTGGCGCCGATCATGGCGCCGTTCTTCATCGCGCTGCGCCTGAACAAGAACGAATTTTCCGGCACCTGGGCGGTGGCGTCTTTCATCGCCAGCGTCTCCAAGCTGCCGTTGTTGTATTTTATATGGGATCGTCTCGAGGTCAGCCACGGCGGGTTGATTTTCGTCCTGTTCGCCGGCTCCTTCATCGGCGCCTATCTCGGCAAACTTCTGTTCGACCGCACGAGCGAAGTCTTTTTCCGCCGCGCGGCGTTCACGTTCCTGTTTTTGATCGCCTGCAAGCTGTTCGTTTGGGACGGCGCGCACGCCCTGATGACGGACGGCGGCATCGATAAGCCGAGCGTCGTTTCCATGAGCGTCGCGGGCGGTCAGAAGGCGGATGAGGAATAAGGAAGGCCGCTCAGCTTTCGGTAAACCTGACCTTATCGGAATAAAACGCCAGATACCCTTCAATCGCCGATACGGCGTCGATCGGGGCTTCGTAACTCCAGACCGCGTTCTCGAACGTTTCGCCGCCCGCCTGAATCGAATAATAGGTCGCCTCGCCCTTGTACGGGCACCGGGTTCGGTGTGCGCTCGCCGTCAAGGCCGTCATCGCGACGTCCGCGCGGGGGAAGTAATAGACCGGCTTGTGTCCTTCCTCTTCGAGGCGGAGAACGTGCCCGCTGTCGGCGATCAACGTATCCCGGCAGTGTGCCCGCACCCGTTTCGGATAAGGCGCGATGCCGATGCGGCGTTCGGTCATGGGACGGTCTCCTTGTTTCACTTCAAGGTCCGCTGATACAGATCGAAGATTTTCGTCCAGGCGTCCTCGGCGGCCTGCTCTTTGTAGACGGCGCGTTCCGGGAAACAGTATCCGTGGCGGGTGCCGGGCGGCACGTCGAGCCGGTATTGCACGCCGTGTTTCGTGAGCGCCGCTTCGAGATCGGGGATCACGTTGTCGGGCACCAGCGGGTCGGTTTCGGCGAAACCCATGTATAGCTCGGCCTTCACCTTATCGATCAGGAGGTGGGGCGAGTCGGGCTTGTCGGTCACCATGCCGACGCCGTAGAGGGTCGCGCCGGCGGCGAACGCGTCCGGGTACGACCCGACGGCGGACAGAACGTATTGGCCGCTCATGCAATAGCCGACGCATCCCTTGGGGCCGTTCGCCGCCTGCGGGTGTCTGCTCAGGAACGCGAGCCAGCCCGCGGTGTCGCGCACGATCAAGGCATTATGGATTGAATCCCGGCAGGTCTTGATGACGGCGGACATGGCGTCGTCGCGCTTGGCGAGATTGAAGCGCACCGAACCCAATCGGTAATACATGTCCGGCAGCAGGCAGAAATAGCCCTGATCGGCGATCCGCCGGGCGAAATTGCGCAGTTCCTCGCGGATGCCCGGCGCGTCCATGTACAGGATGACGGCCGGGTAGGGGCCCTTGCCGTCGGGATGGGCGAAGAAACCGGGGCAAATGCCGTCTTCCGTTTGGATATCGACGTCTTGTTCGAACATGATCACGGGCCTCCCGCGTAATGACCGTTATGCGTTTCTTGCACGATATTCTAATAAACGGCTGCGGTACTGTCTTGTCCTGACGGTTCGGTTTTGCTTAAATTTTACGGGTTAGGGAAAAGCACGGAAATCGGCGCGGGAGGCATCGGTGAAATCATGAGCGGTCGGGACATCACCATCAAGGCCCACGACGGGGGCGAATTCACGGGCTATCTGGCGACGCCGCCCTCGGGATCGGGGCCCGGGCTCGTCGTCATCCAGGAAATTTTCGGCGTGAATCGGGTCATGCGGGCGCTGACGGATCAGTTTGCCGCGCAAGGGTTTACGGCATTGTGCCCGGATCTGTTCTGGCGCCAGGAGCCGGGCATTCAAATCACGGACCAAACCGAGGCGGAGTGGGCGCGGGCCTTCGAGCTGTTTCAGGGCTTCGATCTGGACCTCGGCGTCAAGGACGTCGGCTCGACGGTCGAAACCTTACGGTCACATGAAACGTGTTCCGGCTCGGTCGGCACGGTCGGCTATTGCCTCGGCGGGCGGCTGGCGTATCTCGCCGCGACCCGGACCCGGGCGGACGCCTCGGTCGGCTATTACGGGGTTTATCTGCACGAGCATCTGGACGAGGCGATCAAAAGCCCGTTGATGCTGCATATCGCCCGGGAGGACGAGTTCGTGCCGAAGGAGGCGCAGGACCGGGTGATCGCCGCGCTCAAGGGCAACCCCAAGGTCACGATTCACGTTTACGAGGGCGAGGGGCACGCTTTCGTGCGGACCGGCGGCAAACATTACAGCGCAACGGCGGCCAAGCTCGCGGACGAGCGAACCATGGCATTTTTGCACGCGCACCTCGGATAGGGGTTTTGCGCTACGCCGGGATGGCTACCTTAGGATGAATAGCCGGCTCGAGGAGGGGAGAGGCCCGGTATGGCGAATATCATAGGCGGTCTGGCGCTGTTCGTGGCGTTGGGGGCGTTGATTTTGGCGGGAACGGCGCTGAGCCGGATCGAAAAGCAGTTCAGCGAGATGATTCATACGCAAATCAATCCGCTTCGCGATCGGATCATCGATCTCGAGAATCTCCTGTCGGACCTTCGCAAGGGATATGCTAAACTCGATGTCGAAAGCGCGAATCATAAGCGGGTACAGACGGACACGTTTCAGGCGTTGATGCAGATGCAGGGCGCCCTCGAAAAGCTGTCGAACGCCGTCACGGATCTCAGCGCGCAGGACGCGGCGCGGCATGGGCATAAGCGAAAGGTCGGCACATGACCAAGGTAATCATTGAATACTGCGGCGCTTGAAACTATGAACCGCAGGCCCTCCGGGCGAGGGACTTGATCGCGGGCTCCAGTCAAGCCGACGTCGAGATCGTCAGATCGGGCGGCGGCGTTTTCGAGATCACCGTCGACGGCCGGTTGGCTTTCTCGAAGAAGGCCACGGGACGGTTTCCGACGGACGAAGAGATCGCCGGCGTTCTGAAAGCCTGAAAAGCGTTCTTAAAAGCGGGTTTTTCCCGGAACGCCACGGGATTGCCCTTGCCGGTGCGCTCCGGGTACACTGCCGATAACGAATGACAATCCCGAAGAATGAGGAGGATTCATGGGCCATACCATTGCCGAAAAAATTCTCGGAGCGCACGCCACGGGCAAGCCGGCCAAGGCGGGCGAGGTCGTCGTGGCCCGCGTCGATTCGACCATGATTCACGATGCCCGGGCCGACGGCGCCTTCGCCGCGGTCAAGCGGCTCGGCGTGAACGCGCTGCCGTTCGCCAAGAACACGGCCCTGGTGCTCGATCATTATTCGCCGCCGCCGAACGCGGACGCGGCCAATACCCATATCGAGATGCGCGAATTCGCCGACCGGCACGGCGCGCGCCTGTTCGACGTCGGCAGCGGTATCTGCCATCAGTTGATGCCGGAGAACGGCTACGTCACCTGCGGCGCGATGGTGTGCGGCACGGACACCCATTCGGTGACCTACGGCGCGTTCAACGCGTTCGGCACCGGCGTCGAGGGGACCGATCTGTCGGTCATCATGGCGACCGGCAAGAATTGGTTCCGCGTGCCCGAAACGGTCAAGGTCGTACTCAAAGGCAGGCTGCAGCCGGGCGTGTGGGCAAAGGACATCACGCTGTTCATGCTGGGCCGGTTCGGCGCCGAGGGCCTCAACTACAAGGCCATCGAATATAAAGGTTCCGCGGTCGCGGCGATGGAGATCGACGACCGTATGACGCTCTCCAACCACGCCGCCGAACTGGGCGCCAAGGCCGCCATCCTGGAGGCCGACGACAAGACCATCGCCTGGCTGAAGGCGCACGGCGCCGCCGAGCCGAAGCCGGTGACGGCGGATGCCGATGCGGTCTATGCCGATTCCGTCGAGATCGACGCGTCGTCGTTGACGCCGCAGGTCGCGCGCAAGCATTTGATCGACGACGTGATCCCCGTGCCCGATGCTACGGCGCAGAAAATCAGCGTCGCCCTGATCGGCACCTGCACCAACGGACGGCTGGACGACATTCGCCAGGCCGCCAGCATCGTGCGCGGCAAGAAGGTCGCCAAGGGCGTGCGTTTCGTGGTGACGCCGGCCTCGCGCGCGATCTACCTCGCCGCCGAGAAGGAAGGCTTGATCCGCGATATCGTCGAGGCGGGCGGCTCGTTCGACTCGGCGGGCTGCGGCACCTGCGTCGGCATCACCAACAAACTGATCGCGGGCGACCGCGACGTCGTGATCACCAGCGCCAACCGGAATTTTCAGGGCCGGCTCGGCAACGACGAGGCGGCGATCTTCGTATCGTCCTCGGCGACGGTGGCGGCCTCGGCCCTGACCGGGCACGTGACCGATCCGCGCGAGATCGAGGGCGGCCAGTGGAGGGCAGCATGAGCAATAACGTTAAAATCAAGGGCGCCGCGCACAAGTTCGGCGACAACATCAACACGGACGTGCATTGTTCGAACAAGTACACGCCCGGCAAGGACGTCGACGACGTCGCCGAGGTGGCGTTCTCCCGGCTCGACAAGGATTTTCAGGGCCGCTTCAAGATGGGCGACGTGCTCGTCGCCGGCGCGAACTTCGGCATCAACTCCTCGCGCGAGTTCGCGGTACACGTTCTGAAGAAACTCGGCGTGTCGGCCGTCGTCGCCAAGTCCTACGGGCGGCAATTCTTCCGCAACGCCATCAACAACGGCCTGCCGGTGATCGAATGCGACACCGACGGCATCGACACGGCGGACGCCATCGAGATCGACCTGGAAACCGGCAAGGTCAGCGTGACGGGAAAGAGCATCGAGCGGCAAACCCCGCCGTTGCCGAAGGAAGTCCAGGCGATCCTGGCTTCCGGCGGGCTGATTCCTTTTCTCAAGGAACATCCCGACTGGTCTTTGACCTAGACCCGTCGTGTCCTTCAAGCTCTGGGGCCGTCATACTTCCGTCCGAGTGCTCAAAGTCATTCAGGCGCTGCACGAGCTCGGTATCGAGTACCGGCTGATTCTCTCGAGCGCAACGATGGGGCCGGACGGCTCGGTGGAGCGGGGCAATCAACCCTATGGAGTCGTGAGCACGCCGGAATACGCGGCGATGAACCCGAACCGGCGGGTGCCGACCATCGACGACGACGGCTTCGTGCTGTGGGAGGCGAATTCGATCGTCGAGTATCTCGGCATGAAATACGATCCGGAGCTGTTCTACGGCAACGATGCTTATATTTTCGGTTCCGCTTCGCGCTGGCTCGGTTTCGAGGAACACAATCTGAACGCGCCGCAGCGCGAGGTGGCGTTCCAGGTGCTGCGCTATCCCGAAGACAAACGCGATCCGGAAAAGCTTGCGGCCGCCCGCCGCCGGCTGAACGAAGAATTCGCGAAGATCGAAAGCCAATTGGGCAAGACCGAATACATCGCCGCCGACCGTTGGACGATGGGCGACATCGCCATCGGCATCCGGGTGCATCGTTGGATTCTGGTCGAGGGCGAGCGGCCGGACATGCCGAACATGATGCGTTATTACGACAAGATCAAAACCCGGCCCGCGTTCGCGAGCGTCGCCGATCCTTCCTATCATACCGAAGGCTAGACGCGGGCCATGCCGGAACTGTCGATACAGCCGGACGCGGCCCTCCATTATGTCATCGACGATTATTCCTGGCCGTGGGAAACGCCGGAAACGGTTCTGTGCGTGCCGGGGCTCGCCGAATGCAACGAGGTGTGGGCGCGGTGGGTGCCGTATCTCGCGCGGCATGCGCGCGTGCTGCGCATGGATCAGCGCGGCATGGGCGGGTCTTCCGCGATGCCGGAGGATTATCCGTGGAGTCTCGATGGACTCGCCGATGACGTTGCCGCGTTGATCGAAAAGGAATCCCCCGGCGGCGCGCATCTGATCGGCGCGAA
>JAVJPD010000644.1:0-2411 GCA_040216475.1 Rhodospirillales bacterium | reverse complement strand
CGATGGTGCGCCGGGTATTGGAGAGCAAAATCATGTCCCTCACCCCAAGATCGAGCAGGATTTGCGCGCCGACGCCGTAATCGCGCAGTTCGCCCTTCTCGCCGCCGCCCGCGGCCGGCCCGCTGGTTTTCGATTTCAGCCGGGCCGAGACCGCCGTCGGTTTCGGCTCGCGCAGCAGCACGATCACGCCGCGCCCGGTCTCGCCGATCATACGCATGGCCTGATGCAGATCGCTGGCCTTGCCCGCGCTGGTGTCTCCGAGCACGTCCTCGAGCACGTTGAGTGCATGCATGCGCACCGGCACCGGCCCGTTCGCGGACAGATCGCCCTTCACCAGCACCACGTGTTCGACGTAGGAAACCTTGTTCACGTAGATGTACATCGTGAACGTGCCGCCGTAGAGGCTTTCGAAAGCGGTCTCCAGCGTGCGTTCGACAAAACGGTCGTTGTTAATGCGATAGGCGATCAGATCAGCGATGGTGCCGATCTTCAGGCCGTGATATTGCGCGAACTTCACCAAGTCCGGCATCCGGGCCATGGTGCCGTCCTCGTTCATGATCTCGCAGATCACGCCGGAGGGATTGAGCCCCGACAGCCGCGCGATGTCGACCGCGGCTTCGGTATGGCCCGCGCGCACCAGCACGCCGCCGTCGCGGGCCTCGAGCGGAAAGACGTGGCCCGGGCTGACGATATCGTCGGCTTTCTTGTTCGGATCGATGGCGGTCTGGATCGTGCGCGCGCGGTCGGCCGCCGAGATGCCGGTGGCGATCCCCTCGCGCGCCTCGATGGAAACCGTGAAGGCCGTCTGATGGCGGGATTCGTTGTTGCGCGACATCAAGGGTAACGCCAGGTCCTTCACCCGCTGCGAGGTCAACGCCAGGCAGATCAGGCCGCGCCCGTGCTTCGCCATGAAATTAACGGTTTGCGGCGTCGCCATTTGCGCCGGGATCACGAGATCGCCCTCGTTCTCGCGCTCCTCGTCGTCGACCAACACGAACATGCGTCCGTTTTGGGCGTCGTCGATGATTTCCTCGATGGCTGATAAGGGTGCGGCGGTCATGATCGGTCTCGTCCCAGGGAGCGCGCAACATAGCGTGCCAGCAGATCGATTTCCAGGTTCACGCGATCCCCCGGTTTCAGGGCGCCGAGCGTGGTTTTTTCCCGGGTATGGGGGATGACGTTGACGCCGAAATCCGCCGTTCCGGCCTCGTTGACCGTGAGCGAGACCCCGTCGAGGGTGACGGAGCCCTTGGCGGCGATATAGGCCATGTATTCCTTGGGCGGCGCGATGCTCAACCGCAGGGAGTCGCCGTCGGGCGCGACG
Source organism: Rhodospirillales bacterium (assembly GCA_040216475.1). GTDB lineage: Bacteria > Pseudomonadota > Alphaproteobacteria > Rhodospirillales > CALINB01 > CALINB01. The sequence goes on along the minus strand of JAVJPD010000644.1, from coordinate 1,087 downwards.
GCGCTCACCGTGGCGACGTCGTCGACGTGGCCCGACACGATATGCCCGCCCAATTCATCGCCGGCCTTCAGGGCGCGTTCGAGATTGATCCGCGTGCCGGGGTGCCATGCACCGAGCGTGGTGGCCGAGAGCGTTTCGCGCGACACCTGCACCGCGAACCAATCCGGGCCGGTTTCGATCACGGTCAGGCATGCGCCCGAACACGCGATCGATGCGCCGAGATCGATCGCGGCGGTATCGTAGCCGGTCGCGATCTCGAGGCGCGTATCGCCGTTCGGCGTTACGGCGCGCACGGTGCCGATGTCGGTGATGAGTCCGGTAAACATGAAATCCTTTTAAGAGGCCCGGCGATAGGTTTCCACCGAATCCTCGCCCGCCCGGAAGGTTTCCACCAGGGAAAACGTCGGCGCCTTGCTGATACGCTCGACCCCGATGGACGCCAAGGCCGGAATCCCGTCGCCGCCGATCAATTTGGGCGCGCGGAACCAGACGATGTCGTCGACCAGTCCGGCCTTGATGAAGCTGCCGGCGACACCGCCGCCGCCTTCGACCAGGAGGCGCGTCAGGCCGCGCGCCGCGAGCGCGGTCACGACGTCGCGAATGTCCGGCCGCCCGTTCTCGGCCGCCGGCAGCTCGATCACTTCGGCGCCGGCCCGCTGCAGCGTTTCGATTGCTTCGCGGTCCTGTCCTTCGGCGGTGACGATCCAGAGCGGAAATACCCAGGCCGATTGAATCAGTTTGCTGTTGGGGCTGATCCGCAGGCGGCTGTCTAGCACGATGCGGATCGGCGTGTGGGGTTCGAGGCCGGGCAGACGGCAGGTCAGCTCGGGATCGTCGGCGATGGCGGTTTCGCTGCCGATCAGCACGGCGTCGTGTTCGGCGCGCAGGCGATGGGCATGGGTGCGCGCCGCCTCGCCGGTGATCCAGCGGCTGTCGCGAAAGCGGGTCGCGATCTTGCCGTCGAGCGCGGTCGCGAGTTTCAGGGTGATCAACGGGCGCCCCTCGGTGATGCGCAGGAAAAATCCCCGGTTGATGATCGTGCCCTCTTCGAGGCACACGTCGGTTTCGACGAGATCGGAAGAGCGTC
>JAVJPD010000643.1:0-1900 GCA_040216475.1 Rhodospirillales bacterium | reverse complement strand
TTTCTATGGCCGCGATCGGTTCGCCGTTGCGCATCCGCAGCACGCTCCCGCTCTTGATCATCAATAAATTGTCGATGCCGTCCATCGTCAGCACGGCGCCTTTTTTGAGGGATATCTCGGTCATGCGGTTGGCGATTTTCTCCTGCACGGGCGAGGAAATGGAATCGCCGAAAATACGTGTGCGCTGCAGGAAATAGCGCTTTTGAATAAGCTGCGAAAGGTGCTCGGCGATGTCGTGGCGCGCGATCAGGCTGGCGTACAATTCGCGCGGGAACGACAAGGCGTTGACGAAACTGACGGCACGGTAGGTGCGCATGGAATCGCGCATGTCGAGACCGGGCATCTCGCCCAGGAAAGAACCCGCCGACAGCATGCCGTCGAGGTTGTGTTCCCGGTCGACGAATTCGACGTTGCCGGTCAGGATCAGATAAATGTTCTTCGGCACTTCGCCGGCGCGCAGCAGAATCGATTCGGGATTGAACGTTTCAACCGGACGGTTGAGAAGAACGCGCAAATCGAATTCCGGAATGTTCGGGAAATGGGCGGTGACGTATTCATGGGCCGAACGGCGGACGTAATCCTGGAAGGTCGGGATCAACTGATCGACGGTGCCGAACGGCGCGCCTTCGCCGATGTTCTTTTCGTCCTGGGTGAATTCGCGCGCGATGTGGCACAAAATCAGCTTGCCGGACTCGTCCTCGGCGAAATCGAGCGCCTCGCCGTGAATCAAGCCGCCGCCGATATCGATCTTCTTCACGTTCGCCGGCGCCAGATATTCGCGCTTCGTGCGCTGCACGAGGTCCTTCGAAATCTTTTTGCCGTTGGCGTCGTCATTGAGCATCCTGTTTATGACGGAGAAGGACGCGATATCGGCCAGATGCGCGTAGCTCTTGTATCCGTCGTCGCCGAGCGCCCGGAAATAGAAAAAGCTCGTCTCCACGGGATGGGGCGAGAACACCGGGCGCACGTGCAGGCCGTCGATGTCGTTCCATTCGTCGAACGCGAGGTCCCGAATGTCGAAATAGGTCGGGAAATCCTCCTCGTCGATATCCAGCAACGCGCAGAACTTCTTCGTGACGGACGCGCGCACGAGCGGCGTCGAGAAATACTTGATCCGGTGATCGGCGCGCATCAGGGTGGTCAGCCCGGCGAAATGATCGTCGTGGCCGTGGGTGTGGAAAATTCCCTCGATCTCGTTCACCCCGACCCCGAGGCCGTTCAGGATCGACGACAAATTCGGCCCGGCGTCGATCAGGTAGATCTTGCCCTGAAAACTGATGGCGCTCGACATACACGGGCGGTTGGTGTCCCAGCCGTCGCCGTCGCCGGAATGAATGATCGAAAAATAAGACCGCTTGATGTTGTGGAAGCCCAACGGATAGGGCGACTCGTAAACCTGCGAGGACCGCAGGTTCAAATCGATCGTGACGCGCTCGTCCTGATAGATGAATTCGTATCGGTTCAGGCCGAGCCGTTCGACGAACACGCCGTTCTTGACCTCGACCCGTTTATCCTCGACGACGCAGGTGTCGATGAGCTCCTCGGGACGCATGATCTGGCCGAACGAGAACTTCGTCTTCAGGGCCATCATTTCGCGCGCCATGTCCCGGCCGATGCCCGTTTCCATGATCTCGTGTTCGGAGATCAGGCCGTAGTTGCCGCGGTGAATGTATTCGAGCTGGCTACCGAGCTGGTCGCGGATGCCGATGAGAAGCGGCTTCTGGCCGGTGTTGTTCGGATGGCCCGGGAGGATCATGCCCTGGCGGTAAAGCATTTGCAAAATCGGAAATTCGGTGAGGTTGGAAAAATGCCCGCTTTGAATCGAAATGTCCGACAGCAGAATGCAGTTCGGCCCGGTTTCGCACTTGGTGTTGCCGATTTCGATCTCGACGATCAGGCC
>JAVJPD010000642.1:0-1839 GCA_040216475.1 Rhodospirillales bacterium | reverse complement strand
CTGCCCTACGGCGATCAGGGCTTGCTGATCTCGCGCGGGTTTTACGACTCCCTCGGCGGGTTCAAGCCTTTGCCCCTGATGGAGGACGTCGACCTGATCCGGCGCATCGGCCGCAAACGCATCGACGTTCTTCCCGTCGCCGCGATCACGTCCGCCGAACGGTACCGGCGCGGCGGCTACATCGCGCGCCCGCTGCGCAATCTGTTTTGCCTGATGCTTTATTTCCTCGGCGTCGTGCCGGAAAAAATCGAGCGGTTCTACCGATGAGCGCGCCGGTTCGTCATCTCGTCGTCTTTATGAAGACGCCCAAGGCCGGCGCGGTCAAAACCCGCCTGGCAAAAGATATCGGCGCCGTGAACGCCTGCGCGTTTTACCGCCACGCGAGCGCCGCCCTGCTGCGGCGCTTAAGCGCCGATTCGCGCTGGCGCACCTGGATCGCCTTCACACCCGATCACGCGCCGCCGCCGTTGCGGGCGCTTGGCATCGAACGCGGGCACACGCGTTCCGTCGCGCAAGGCCCCGGCGACCTGGGTGAACGCATGAACCGAATGATGAAAATTTTACCGCCCGGCCCCGTGGTGATCGTCGGCACCGATATTCCCGCGATATCGCCCGCGCACATCAATGAAGCCTTCGAGGCGCTGGGCGCGCACGACGCGGTGTTCGGCCCGGCGACGGACGGCGGCTACTGGCTGGTCGGCCTCAAGCGCCGCCCGTATGTGCCGGAAATTTTCAAAAACGTGCGCTGGTCGAGCGAACACGCGCTCGCCGATACGCTGAAGAACTTTGCGCCGGATCAGCACATCGCGATGCTCGAAAAACTGGAAGACGTGGACGGCGGCGCATCGTTCGAACGCTGGCGGAAACGCGCCCGCTGATTCGGCCTACTTCTCCGTCAGCCGCGGCAGCAGTTCGGCGAAGTTGCAGGGCTTGTGGCGGATGTCGAGCTGATAAACCAAAATCCCGTCCCAGGCGTCGCGGCAGGCGCCGGGCGAGCCCGGCAGGGCGAACAAGTACGTGCCCCCTGCGACTCCGGCGGTGGCGCGCGATTGAATCGTCGAGGTCTTGATCTTCTCGTAGCTGATCATGCGGAAGATTTCGCCGAAGCCGGGAATTTCCTTCTCAACCACTTCCTGGAACGCCTCGGGCGTCACGTCGCGGCCCGTGACGCCGGTGCCGCCGGTCGCCAGCACGACTTCGATCTCGGGGCTTGCGATCCAGTCGCGCAGTTTGGCGACGATGGTGTCCCGGTCGTCGGCCACGATGGCGCGCTCGGCCAATCGATGCCCGGCGGTCTGCAGCCGGTCGACGAGCGTTTGCCCCGACGTGTCGGTCTCGAGAGTACGGGTATCGGAAACGGTAAGGACCGCGATATTGACGGGTTGAAAATCGATGCCGTTATTGTTCGTCGTCATGTTCGGCCACCCGGATCGGTCCTTGCCCCAGGGGTATATAGACCGGCCACTGGCCGGCGGCAATAGCGTCCAAGGACGGCATCGGCTGGCCCAGACGGTTGCGGTAGATCCAGAGATTCGTCAGCACGCGTTCGATGAAGATGCGGGTCTCGCGCGACGGGATCGCCTCGATGAAGAACAGCGGATCGTCGAGATGCTTGATCGTGCGGCGCCATTTGTTCAGGTTGCCGGGGCCGCCGTTCCAAGCCGCCGCCAGCAGAAACAAATCGCCTTTGATCTGCCCGTCCTTGAGCAGCATCTCGATGTATTTCTGGCCCAAATCGAGATTGTACTCGGGCTTATAGAGCGTGCCCTTCTTGCCCAAGCGCAGCCGGCGGTCGCGCGCGACGAAACTCGCGGTGCGCGGCATCAGCTGCATCAGGCC
>JAVJPD010000641.1:0-1007 GCA_040216475.1 Rhodospirillales bacterium | reverse complement strand
GTCGCGCGCCGAGATATCGTTGCCGACCGTGTAGCCGAAGATCACGTCGTAGGCGTTTTTCTCCGGCACGTTCTTGCAGGTCTCGCCGATCACGATGGCGAGTTCGCATTCGTAGTCGAGCTTCTTGGTGGCGGCCGGCTTGGTGATGGCGCGCTGCGGGCCGATCACCGTGGAGTTCGCCTTGATCCAGGCCGACGGCACCTTCATCGCCATCTTATGGCCGCCCTCGGCGACGTGCTCGGCGTAGTTGCGCCCGACCGCGATCACCTTGTTGCCGCGGATCGGCGCGTGCAGGCGGGTTTCCTTCCACGGCGTGAACAGAACTTCGCCGTCGATGCCGCGCGCCTTCGCGCCGTCCTTCTTGAGGGTCTTTTCGAGAAAGTCGGCGGCCTGCTTGACCGCCTTGAGGGAAGAACCGCCGGCGGCGAGGATTTCGCGCAGGTGGCCGGGAATGCGATGCGCCGCCGTGGCGCGCGCCCGGGGATCGCCTTTCGCCTCTTTGCGCCAGCGTGCATACGCCGCGCGCAGATCGCCGGTCAGCTTGCCGTTGTCGAGCACGACGCCCGGGCGGGCGAAGGTGCCGGTTTCGGAAAAATTGTTGAAGCGGACGAATTTCATGGCAGAGGCCTCCCCGGTGATGAATGGTCCGGCCCGGACGGGCAGGGTGCGCGGTCGTTTTGAGGGTTATTGACGCCATTGGTATCGCCGGGCCGCGGTGCTGTCAAACGAACTGGCGTGAAGGTTTCAGTATGTGAAACGGTCGGGGCTCTTTTCAGAACGCGGGTTTGGACCTATAACCGAAGGAAGCCGTCATATAATAACGCGGTATACCCTCATGGGAGAACCGCGGGTCGAAGTTGCGTTGATCGTCGGCGGTAGCTCAGCGGGAACAAAGGCATTTAAAATCAGGGAGGATTCCAATGCCGGATTATGACGTCATCATCGTCGGCGCGGGTAATGCCGCTTTGGCGGCCAGCGTGTCGGCGCGCGAAAACGGCGCCGGCAAG
>JAVJPD010000640.1:0-3837 GCA_040216475.1 Rhodospirillales bacterium | reverse complement strand
CAAAAACTCGCCGACGCCTTTTGGCCGGGCCCGTTGACGTTGGTGCTGCCGAGAAAACTGGACACGCGCATTTCGCTGCTCGCCGGCGCCGGGCTCGATAGCCTTGCGGTACGCGTTCCCGCCCACGAAACGGCCCGCGATCTGATTCGCGCCGCCGCGTGTCCGCTCGCCGCGCCGAGCGCCAACCGATCCGGCCATGTCAGCCCGACGCAATCCGGACACGTGATCGAGGAATTGGGAACCCGCATCGCCGCCGTACTCGACGGCGGCCCTTGTGCCGTCGGCATCGAATCGACGGTACTGGACTTGACCACCGACATGCCCATCGTGCTCAGGCCCGGCAAGGTAACGATCGAACACATCAAATCGGTGATCGGCGACGCCGAATTCGTACACGCGTCGTTGCACGCGCACCCGAAATCGCCGGGGCTGCTCGATCGCCACTATGCGCCGAATACGCCGTTGCGTATGAACGCCGAGCGCGCAAGGCCCGGCGAAGTCCTGCTCGGTTTCGGCCGGCTTGCCCCCGGTGCGGCGCTGAACCTCAGCCCCGCAGGCGACGTGAACGAGGCGGCGGCCAATCTGTTCGCCATGATCCGGGCCCTGGATACGCCCGAAAACCGCGGTATTGCCGTCATGCCCGTTCCCGAAACCGGGCTCGGGCGGGCTATTAACGACCGCTTGCGCCGGGCCGCGCACGGCTAGATCGGCTGTAAGCCGCCGCGTCCCGGGATAGTTCCAAAACCCCCCGGATTCCGCTAAAATATACCGATGGATAATTACGGTCGTTTAACCCCGATGATAGGGTAGCGCGGAGTTCATACAATGATATTCGACCGCCATCTGCAGATGACCCCGTCGGCAAACAGGGCGGCATCCCGCATTTAACACACCGGTTCAGGATTTTGCCGATCCTGTTCGCCGGGGAGGACATGGGCTGTGCCGGGTAAGGCGAGACTTTATATTCTCATCGCGATCATGGCCGTCGTCGCCCTTTCTTCCAGTCTCGTCGCCGGATGGGTTCAATACGACGCCGCCTTCACCAAAAAGAAGGCACTGCTGACGTCGATCGTCAAGCACGAGCGCTTTACCATCGAAGAGAAACTGATCTTCCAGGCGCACCCGCCGAGCCGAAACCCGAAAGTTTTTATTTCTCGGCTGAAGCAGCATCTCTCGGAAAATTTGAAATTCGACAAATTCGGCAAAACCGGCGAAATCGTCATCGCGCAATTGGTCGACAAGAAAATTCATTTTCTGGTATCGACTCGTAACATCATCGACAAAAATTTCGACGTCGATTTCAACTCATCCATGGCCGAACCGATGCGCCGTGCCTTGCTCGGCTTTTCGGGTGTCGTCATCGGCAAGGATTACGGCGGCACCACCGTTCTCGCCGCGTTCGAGCCACTCGGCAATATGGGACTCGGCATCGTCGCGAAAGTCGATATCGCGGAAATCCGGGAGCCGTTCATCAAAGCGGGCCTGATTGCCGCCATGGCCGCCGTCGCCTTGATGTTCGTCGGCGCCATTCTTTTTTATTCCGTCATCAATCCGATTTTGCAGAAGGCCAGGGCCAACGAACAGGAATTTCGGAATTTGTACGATCACGCGCCGGTCATCATGCACTCGATCAACCGGCACGGCCGCATTCGTTACGTCAACAAACAATGGCTCGATTTCATGGGCTACGAGCCGGACGAGGTGATCGGCAAGAAAATCTTCGATTTTCAAACGCCGTCGTCGGTTCCGACGTCCGAGAAAGCCGTCGACAAGTTGGCCGCGATCGGCGAAGTCACGGATGTTCCCATTCAGCTCGTCAAGAAGAACGGCGATATCCGGGACGTGCTGATCACGGCCGTTTCACAAGGCAACAATGAAGACGGCCGCGACGATTCGGTTTCCGTCGTTATGGACGTCACGGAGCAAAGGCGCACCGAAAGCCTGCTCAAACAAGCCGTCGAGAGCTTCAGCAGCGGTTTCGCCCTGTTCGATAAAAACGAACGCCTGGTTCTGTGCAACGAGAACTACAGAAATTCCCTGAGCCATATCGGCGACATTCTGGAACCCGGCATTTCCAAACTCGCCCTGCTGCGCGCGGCGGTCGCACGCAATAAAATTCCCGCAGCCAGAGGGCGCGAGGAAGCCTGGCTCGAGGAACGCCTCAAGGCCTTCCGCGAACATGAAAATACCTATATCCGGGAAACCTATGACGGCAAATGGATCAAGGTCGACAACTTCAAGACGGCCGACGGCGGCACCGTGCTTTTGCGCAACGACATCACCGAACTGCGCCAGGCCGAGAACGCCCTGCGCGCCAGCGAGGAACGCTTCCGCAAGCTGATCGAATCGGCCAGCCAGGGCATCCTGGTTCACACCTACCGCAAGCCTCTTTATGCCAACCAAGCGCTCGCCGATATGTACGGCTACGACTCGCCCGAGGAGATCTTGGCGCTCGGGACCACGGAAGCCCTGATCGCAGAGGAATACCGCACCGACCGCCACGAACGACGCTTGTCCGGCGAGCCCATCTCCCCCGACGTGGAATACGAGGGCATCCGCAAGGACGGCACCCGGTTCTGGGCCGAAAAGCGGACATTTCTGATCGAATGGGATGGCGAAATCGCCTCCTGCTCCGTGCGCATCGATATCGACGAACGCAAGAAGGCCGAGGAAACGCTCAAGAGTAGCGAAGTCCAGTTCCGCACGTTCATCGATAACCTCCCCATGGCCGTCAACATCATGGACATCAACAGCCGCTACGTGATGGTCAACAGGCAATTCCAGGATTGGTACGGCTACAGCACGGACGATGTCGTTCTGAAAACGCGCGGCGATGTTTTCGGCCCCACACAAGACGAAATTACCGAAACCGTCAAAAATCATATTCAAGACGTGATTCGCACGAAAAAACTCATCACCTGTTATCGCAAACGCCGGCTCGCCGACGGGCGCGAACTCGATCTCGAAGTCACCAAATTTCCGATTTTCGACGAACGGGGCAACGTTATCCGGGTCGGCAGCATCACCGCCGACGTCACTGAACGCAAACGATCGGAGCAGGCCCTGCGCGACAGCGAAGCGCAGTTTCGCATCTTCATCGACACCCTGCCCATGGCCGTTAACATCAAGGATATCGACGGCCGCTATCTTCTCGTCAACAAGAAGGTGCAGGAATGGCACGGTAAGCGGCTTAAGGGTTTCATCGGCAAAACCCATCAGGAGGTATTCGGTTCGGATGTCGCCGAGCTTACCGCGCGGATCGACGCGCAAACACGTCAGACCGTCGAAACGGGCGGCCCCGTCATCAGACACGTGAAGCGGACGCTGCGCAACGGGCGAGTCATCGACTGCGAAGTCAACAAGTTCCCGATCTTCGACGAAAAGGGCAACATCATCCGCGTTGGCAGCATTACCACCGACGTGACCGAGCGCAAACAGTCCGAAGAGGCGCTACGCAAAAGCGAGGAACGGTTCCGCGGCGCGATCGAAAGCCTTCAGGAAGCGTTCGCGCTCTACGATTCCGACGACCGCCTGATCGTTTGCAACGACGAGTACCTTCGCCTGCATCCGAATTCTCGTGACATAATGAAACCGGGCATGAAATTCGAGGACATGATCCGGCGCAACGTCTACAGCGGCATCAACGCCGACGCTCTCGGCCGCGAAGAGGAACATTTGCGCGAACGCCTCGAACAGCACCGCAATCCCAAGGGCCCGGTCATCCGCAAGCTCACGAACGGCACGTGGTTCATCATCAACGAAAGCCGCACCCCCGAAGGCGGGTACTGCGTCACCGAGATCGACATCACGGAGCTCAAGCAAATCGAAGCCGCCCTG
>JAVJPD010000639.1:0-2519 GCA_040216475.1 Rhodospirillales bacterium | reverse complement strand
TCTGGCCGCGCTTGGCGGCGTTCTTGTCGGTCGCCCGGTTCGTCAATTGCAAGACGTACTCGGCGACGTCGTTGATCTGATCGGCTTTGAGAATGCCGTCGGCGAGAAACCGCGGCATTTCCGACTGCCGGGTTTTTTCGTCGCGCTCCGAACGGATGCCGTGGGCGATCGTTGCATGAATATCTTTCAAGCTGCCGCCCCAAAGCCAGGCGTCGTCGTTGAGGTTCGGATAGCCCTTAAAGCCGGCCGCGCCGGAACCGTGGCACTGCGAACAATTCACGGCGAACGCCGAGCGGCCGCCGGCCAGAGCGTATTCGAGCAGATCGCGGTCGGCGCGGATTTCTTCGAGCGAGGCCTTGCGGATGCGGTCGAGATATTTGCCTTGCGCCGCTTGCGCTTGTGAAATCTCCGCCATCACGGCCTTGCGGTTGGTGTAGCCGAGCAGGCCTTCGGTGTAGCCCGAGATCAGCGGCCAGGCGGGCATGAAGATCCAATAGCCGATCGACCAGATGATGGTGACGTAGAAGGTCCACAGCCACCAGCGGGGCAAGGGGTTGTTGTATTCCTGAATCCCATCCCAAACGTGGCCGGTGGTGCCGGCCTCGGAAGTTTCGGTCTGTTCATGCCGCTCTGTCATGATCAATCTTCCTTAAACGGAATGTTGGCGGCGTCCTTGAAACGCTGCCGGGATTTCGGCCAAACCACGTACGCGAGGACGCCGACGAAAAGAATGATGAAGAAAACCATTCCCCAGAGCCCAACGAATTCCGTGATTTCCGCGTGAGTCATATCGTTTTCCCGCCGTTATCTCAGATTGGCGCCTTCGGCCTTGAAGGGCTTGAAGTCGACCAGGGTTCCGAGCATTTGCAGATACGCGATCAGGGCGTCCATTTCGGTTACGTCCGCGGGGTTGCCGTCGAATGCGCGCGCCTTGGCGCCCGGATAGCGTTTCAATAAGTCGGCCGCATCGCCGTTGCCCGCCTGAACGATCACGTCTTGGGCCGCCGATTTGATCATTGCATCGGTGTAGGGAACGCCGACGGTGCGGTTGGCCTTCAGGTGTTCGGCAATGTCATCGAACTTCAGCGGCGTCGTCGCCAGGAACGGATAGCCCGGCATGATCGATTCGGGCACCAGCGCGCGCGGATTTATCAGGTGCTCGTAGTGCCATTCATCGGAATAGCGGTTGCCGACCCGCGCGAGATCGGGGCCGGTACGCTTGGAGCCCCACTGGAACGGATGGTCGTACATGCTTTCGGCGGCCAGGCTATAGTGACCGTAGCGGTCGATTTCGTCGCGCAGCGAGCGGATCATTTGGCTGTGACACACGTAACAGCCCTCGCGGATGTAGATGTTGCGCCCGGCCAGTTCGAGCGGCGAATAGGGCCGTACGCCCGTAACCTTCTCGATGGTGCTTTCGAGATAGAACAGCGGCGCGATTTGCACGATGCCGCCGATCGATACCGTGATCAGGATGAAGATCACGAGCAGGATCGAATTTTTTTCGAGAACCTTGTGACTGAACATAATGATCGCCTTGCCCCGTGTCCTTCGTGTTCCCGATTACGCCCGTGCCGGCGCCGCGGCGCCGCCGCCCGAAGCGGAGGGGGTGAACGGCGCTTCGTCGCGGAGATCGCCGCGTGCGGTGCGCCAGATGTTGTAGGCCATGATCAGCGAGCCGAACACGAACAGCGCCCCGCCGAGAGCCCGAATGAGATAGAATGGGTGCATTGCCTCGACGGTTTCGGCGAACGAGTATTCGAGAAAACCGAGTTTGTCGTAGGCGCGCCACATCAAGCCCTGCAGGATGCCCGACACCCACATCGCCGAGATGTAGAGCACGATGCCGATGGTGGCGATCCAGAAGTGCCAGTTGATGAGGCGCAGGGAATACAGCCGCTCGCGGCCCCACATCCGCGGCGCCAGGAAGTAAAGCGCGCCGAAGCTGACGAAGCCGACCCAGCCCAACGCGCCGGAATGCACGTGGCCGATGGTCCAGTCGGTGTAGTGACTGAGCGAGTTCACCGCCTTGATGGACATCAGCGGGCCTTCGAAGGTGCTCATGCCGTAGAACGCGACCGAAATAATCAACATGCGGATGATCGGATCGGTGCGCAGCTTGTCCCACGCGCCGCTCAGCGTCATCAGGCCGTTGATCATGCCGCCCCACGACGGCATCCACAGCATCACCGAGAAGGTCATGCCCAACGTTTGCGCCCAGTCGGGCAGGGCGGTGTAATGCAGGTGGTGCGGGCCGGCCCAAATGTAGAGAAAGATCAGCGACCAGAAGTGCACGATCGACAGCCGGTAGGAATAGACCGGCCGTTCCGCCTGTTTCGGCACGAAGTAGTACATGATGCCGAGGAAGCCCGCGGTCAGGAAGAAGCCGACCGCGTTATGGGCGTACCACCACTGGGTCATGGCGTCCTGCACGCCGGAGCTCAAGGTGTAGCTCTTGGCGCCGAAGAACGAGACCGGCATGGTCAGGTTGTTGACGATGTGCAGCATCGCGACGGTCA
>JAVJPD010000638.1:0-2093 GCA_040216475.1 Rhodospirillales bacterium | reverse complement strand
GGAAACGATTTCGCGCGGGGTAAAACTGTGGCTCAGGCTGCTCATGAATTCTTTTACAGTTTTTCGATGATGACGTTGTCGTTGGTGTAAACGCAGATCTCGGCGGCGACCTTCATGGCCTTCCGTGCGATGGTTTCGGCGTCGAGGCCCTCGACGTCGATCAGCGCGCGCGCCGCCGCCAGCGCGTAGTTGCCGCCCGAACCGATGCCGATCAGCCCGTCGGCCGGCTCGAGCACGTCGCCGTTGCCGGTGAGCACCAGCGAGGTCTCCTTGTCGGCGACCGCCATCATGGCCTCGAGGCGGCGCAGGTAGCGGTCCGTGCGCCAGTCCTTGGCCATTTCGACGCAGGCGCGCATCAGTTGGCCGGGGTGCTGTTCGAGCTTGCCTTCGAGGCGCTCCAGCAGGGTGAAGGCGTCGGCGGTCGCGCCGGCGAACCCGGCGATCACCGAGCCGCCGCCGAGCGGGCGCACCTTGCGCGCGTTCGCCTTGATCACGGTCTCGCCGAAACTGACCTGGCCGTCGCCGGCGATCACCACGTTGCCGTCCTTGCGGATCGAGAGGATCGTGGTGCCGTGCCAGGATGCGGGGTCGTTGCGGGCCATCGAATGCTTTTTCCTGTGAATCCTGAGGAGGCGGGACTATAGCGATGATGTAGGCCCCTGAACAGGTTGGATCAAGTCCATGAAACACCGGGCGAATTTCCGGTTATACTGGCGATCCGCCGATCTTCCTGCTAAAAGGCCCCCGTTATAAGGCCCGCCATGAAGCCCAGGGTGAAAAAGGAGCGCCGCCATGCGCACAGGCAGCGTTGAGCGCAAGACCAAGGAAACCCGGATCGCCGCGAGCGTGAACCTCGACGGCACCGGCAAGGCCGACATCGACACGGGCATCGGGTTTCTCGACCACATGCTCGATCAAATCGCGCGCCACGGCCTGATCGATATCGAGGTCAAGGCCAAGGGCGACCTGCACATCGATTTTCACCACACCACGGAAGACACCGGCATCGTGCTCGGCGAGGCGTTCGACAAGGCGCTCGGCGACCGCGCCGGCATCGCGCGCTTCGGCGAGGCGACCGTGCCGCTGGACGAGGCGCTGACCCGCGTGGTGCTCGACTTCTCGGGCCGGCCGTATTTGGTGTGGAAGGTGAAATTCACCCGCCAGAAATTGGGCGAGATGGACACCGAGCTGTTCAAGGAATGGTTCCATGCCTTCGCGCAATCCGCCGGGCTCGCCATTCACGTCGAGAACTTTTACGGCGAGAACAGCCACCATATCGTCGAAACCTGCTTCAAGGCCCTGGCCCAGGCGCTGAAGAAGGCCGTCGCCGTCGATCCGCGCAAGGGCGGCGCCGTGCCTTCGACCAAGGGCGTCTTGGGCGGCTCTTTATAAAAGCGTTATACTGAACGCGCTGATAGCCTCTCGGGCGCGCGGGCGCCTTTCGGAAACGTTGCCGGTACGATCATGCGTCTCTACACGATTCACATCCTCGGTTTCGAGCACAAGGCCCGGCGCGATCCGGACCGCAATCTGGTGCTCGTCAAGGAGGGCTTCTGCTGGCCGGCGTTCTTCTTCTCCGGCTTGTGGGCGCTGTGGAACCGCATGTGGCTATGGGGCACGGTGCTGATCGCGGCCAACATCGCGCTGGGCTTTTCGCTGCGGCGGTTTCACGGCGATCCGCTGACCGATAGTTTGGCCTCGTTGGGCCTTGCCGTCGTCATCGGTTTTATCGCCAACGACCTGCGCCGCCGTTCGCTTGATTTTAAGGGCTATCGGGAATTCGGTGTGGTCGCGGGCGATAACGCCAGCGAGGCCGAACGCCGGTTCTTCGATCATTGTCCTCATTGGATCGCGGCGTTCCGCTGATGAGCGTCGCCATCATCGATTACGGTTCGGGCAATCTGCGCTCGGCGGCGAAAGCGTTCGAACGCGCCGCGCGCGAGGCGAACCTCGACATCCCCGTTATCGTGAGCGCCGATCCGGACGACGTGCGATACGCCGAACGCGTGGTGTTGCCCGGCGTCGGCGCGTTCGCCGACTGCAAACGGGGGCTGTCGTCATTGCCCGGCATGATGGAGGCCCTGGCCGAAGCG
>JAVJPD010000637.1:0-3741 GCA_040216475.1 Rhodospirillales bacterium | reverse complement strand
ATAACCGGTTATCGCGCAGACGCTCGAACACGAGATAAATCGTCATCATTTTGGCCATCGAGGCCGGTTTCATCGGCGTGCGCGCATTCTTCTCGAACAACACCGTGCCGGTCTCCAGTTCCTTCACCATGGCCTGATGGGCGATGGTCTCGACGGCCCCGGCCTCGCGGCCCGGCACGGCGAGCGAGACAACCATCAGCGTTAGAATGAAAAACTCACAAAAACTCGAACGGAAAATCATTAAAAACCTTTTTCGCGGGCCTGCGCCCTATCAACGTTGACGTCGTTTACCGTGCCGATCCGCCGACTCGGATGTGTCTTAATAGCCGATAAATCAGGCAAAAACGTGACGGATTTCAAAGCCGACCGTTATTCGACCACGATGTGGGCGTTAGTATATCCAGCCCGGATTACCGATTCCAGGAATCGATCCGCATGCTCGGTCTTCTCGAAAGGTCCAAGCCGGACCCGGTAGAGGTCTTGGCCGTTGATCAGCACCGGGCTGATTTTGATATCCCCCAAATGGTGCAGCCGCGCCTTCACCTGGTTGGCGTTGTTGAAGTAGGAAAAGGCCCCCGCCTGGACGTACAGATTGGTGGGCCTGACCGGCTTGCGCGTGAGATGGCCGACCGTCGGCCCGGAACCGACGGAAACGCCGTCGCGGGAATCCGCCACCTGCGGCTTGAGTCTGATCCGCTCCGGGGCCGCCCGTACCGGCGCCGAGGCCGGCGGCATGGCTCCGGCCTTGGCGCCGGGCGGCGGCGCCAGGGTTTCCGAGGCAACGGAGGCTTTCGGCAGCTTCGCCACCCGGATCGGGGTCTGTCCGCTCGAAGCGACGCGGGTTCCCGTCAGTTTGGCGGCAATGGCCCGGCTTTCGTTCGCCATGATCTCGACCCGCACCCGTGCCGTTCCCTTTTGCTGAAACCCGAGCAATTGGGCGCCGCGCCGGGATACATCGATGATGCGGTTGTGGGCGAACGGGCCGCGGTCGTTGACCCGTAAAATCAGGCTGCGGCCGTTCTCCAGATTCGTGACCCGGACGAAGCTCGGCATCGGCAGGGTCCGGTGCGCCGCCGTCAGAGTGTTCATGTCGTACACTTCGCCGTTGGCCGTGGCGCGGCCATGGAATTTCGGCCCGTACCAGGATGCGATCCCAGTCTCCCGATAGTCATAATCGACTTGAGGATAATACCATACACTTTTGATTTTATACGGATTTCCTATTTTATATCCGTTGGCCCCGTCACCGGCAAAAGCGCCCGAAACGCGTTTCGCCGTTTGCGCGAAAAACGAGGTTTCCGCGCAGGCCGCGAGCCCGAAGGTCAGCGACACGACACACAGCTTTGCGAGAAGTCCCCTGCCCATAAGCCCGGCGTCCGTATTGATGTTCATCACGCCGAACTCTACAGGGAGTCCGGCCCCGCGCCAACTTTAAGGCGCAATCAGTTAACATTAAACTTACTCAATGCCTCGATCAGACCGGGAGTCGGATATCCGTCGGGGGGAATTTTAGCCATCCGCTGGAATGCCTTGATCGCCTGGCGGGTCTTCGCGCCCACCACCCCGTCGACGCTGCCGACATCGAACCCCAGGGTCTCGAGTCGTTTTTGCATCGCCATCACCTGATCCCGGGACAACGGCACATCGTCGGCAGGCGCCTTGGCCGTCAACGGCCCCTTCCCGATCAGCCGGTCGGCCAATTGCCCTACCGCAATCGCGTAAAAAATCGAACGGTTCCAAACCATGATGGTCTTGAAATTCTTATACACCAGAAACGCCGGGCCTTTGTGGCCCGCCGGCACGATCAGGGCCGCGTTGATGTCCACCTGCGGCAAGTCGCCGCCGTCGGTCCGCCGCAAGCCGAGCTTCTGCCATTCGGCGAGCTTGCGCGCCTGCGGAAATCCGGTCAGCTCGAAATCGAACCCCGCCGGCACCTTGACCTCCCGCCCCCAGGTCTCTTCGCGCTGCCAGCCCGCCTTGGAGAGGAAGTTCGAGGACGAGGCGAATATATCGGGCAGGCTCTCCCACAGATCGCGGCGTCCGTCACTATCGGCATCGATCGCGTAACGCAGATACGTCGAGGGCATGAATTGGGTCTGCCCCATGGCACCGGCCCAGGAGCCCTGCACCGTCGGGGGCATATCACCCCGGTCGATGATTTGCAGGGCCGCGAGAAGCTCCTGGGTGAAAAATTGCCGGCGGCGGGGATTATAGGCCAGCGTCGCGATCGACTGAACGACCGGCATTTTGCCGGTGTAGTCTCCGAAATTGCTCTCGAGCCCCCAAAACGAGACCAGGAACCGGGGCGGCACGCCGAAGCGGTCCTCGATTTTACGCAACAGCGGCAAATGCCGCCGTAACAGTTCACGACCGCGCTGAATGCGTTCCGGCGTCACCCGCTTTGAAAGATAAGCCCAAAACGTCTGAGTGAACTCGGGCTGGCGCCTGTCCAACTCGATGACCCGTTGATTGAGGCTGAGGCCGTCCAACGCGTCGGACAGGGTCTTACTGCTGATCCCTTCCTTTTGGGCCTGTGCACGAAACCCCCTCAGCCATTCGGTGAAGGATACGTCCGCATCGGCGCGGAGCGGCGACACCGCCCCCAACGTCGATAGCCCCAGGATTAAAAGCGTATAAAACGAGAGTCTTAAGCCATGAAATTTCATTGATCGCCATTGCACCGTTAATCGTAAAATCTACCGTACCGAGGCCGGAAACATAGCATCGCTCCGCCCCATTAGCCTATATGTGATGAGACCGATCCATTCACGCAAGCCGAGACTGAGCGCGCCGAGACCGCCGTAAAAATTGAATCCCCACCGGATGCTCTCCGGCCCTTCCAGGTTGTAATCGACCGGGTATGGAATGACCGTCCATCCCGCTTGGCGGAAACTGCCCACAGCGCGCGGCATGTGAAAAGCCGACGTGATCAAGACCCAGTTTTCGCCGGGCTTCGGATTCAACAACTGACGAGTCATTACCGCATTTTCGTGGGTGTTGCGGGAATCGCTTTCGAGAATCACCCGGGCGCGGTTGACGCCCATGGCGTCGAGCGCCGGGCCCAGAACATCCGCCTCCTTGACGTCCTGGCGGAACAGATCGCCGGAACCGCCGGAGATGACGAGCTTCGCCTCCGGGTAGCGGCGGGACAACGCCACCAGTTCGATCAGCCGTTCGACCGCGCCGCTGAACGTCACCTGTCCGCGCGCCTTGGTCACGAATTGGTTCGCGAACCCGCCCAGGGTTATGATTCCCTCGACCTTCGGCGGCAGCGATGCCGGCTGCGGAAAGCGGTCTTCCAAGATCAGGATCAGCGAACGGCCGAGCGGCGCGACGGCGATCACCAGACAAGCGAGAACGGCAAAACCGATCAGAAACCGCCCGAGCCGGCGCCAGCGAAATACCAGGGACACGATCCCGAGGCACATGAGGATGACCAGCAGATTGCCGGGGTCGGCGATCATCCAGAAAACCTTGGAAAGCGTAAAAAACATCGATCACTCCAATCCAACTCTCAAGATATCGGCCCGTTATTGAATTTTCTGTTAAAAGCGCTATGATTCACAGAGCCGGTCATGGTTAGTCGGCAGAAGCCGATAGCGGGGCTGATGTCCCTCCTAAGCACCTTGGTAAACCCCCTTCTTAGTCCCCTGGCCGTTCGGTTACAGAAGACAATCGACAATGGTTTCAGCGGTTTCCGACTCGGGTATTCAGTTCGCACAAATCAGCCGCGCCGAAGCG
>JAVJPD010000636.1:0-1580 GCA_040216475.1 Rhodospirillales bacterium | reverse complement strand
GAATCGTTCTCGGAGAGGATTAACCAAAGCAGCAAGGAACTCCACGCGATGCTTAGCCCGGGGAACCGGGAGAAAGTCGAATCCGTGGTGGCCGATTTGAATACGGCCATGGCGAACTTCTCGAAATTGTCCAAGAATCTGAACGATTCCCAAAGTAAGCTTCATACCGTCTTGGAGAGTGTTAACACGTACAGCGTCGAGAAATCGATTACGGATTTGCGCTACGTGATCGGGTCGATTGCTCAGCATATCGAGGCCTTCAACCAAAATATGGAAGCGACGTCCCGAAATATGTATGAATTCAGTCGTCAGATACGTCAAAATCCGGGGCTTTTGTTAGGCGGCGTGCCGCCGAAGGATGAGGCGCCCGGTCGCTGAGAAGAAAGAAGGGGGTGGGGGTGAAAGTTATTCGTTGGATATGCGGGATTGCGGTTTGTCTCGTGCTGGCGGCATGCAGCCAGCCGCCGGTTCCGAAGGACAATTATTATCGCCTGCAGGCGGGGACGCCTGCACAGGTCTACGGCAAACCCTTGTTCGCGGGTACGGTGGAAGTGCAGCGTTTCACCGCGGACGGGGTCATGGCCAACAGGCCTATTGCCTACGCTTCCACGGAAGAACCTAATAAATTAAACGAATATCACTATCACTTTTGGACAGAACCGCCGCCGATTATGTTGCGCGATCAGATGATCGATTATATGCGCCGGGCCAAGGTTGCCGAAAAAATCGTTTCGCCGGAATTGAGGATTCTCGCCGATTTCGTGATTTCCGGGAAAATCAAGCGCTTCGAGCATATCCGCGGCGCCGGCCAGCATGCCGCAGTCGAACTGGAGCTTGCGGCCCGAAACAACAAAAACGGCGATCTCCTCTATCTCGGAACGTATGGCGTCAAGACGCCGGTCGACGGCGGCGATGTCGCGGCGGCGGTCGCGGCCATCGATCGCAGCGTCAGGGAAATCTACGCACGGTTTTTGAAAAATATCGCCGAGAGGAAAAATGCCCGTTGAGTCCGGGTATCTATTCGCTCGGCAAATCGATGATCAGATGTTTGTCGTTGTGTCCGACCGTTAATTTGAAGTGCTGTTGAGGCTTGAGGGGCATTTCCTTGTCCAGCATGAATATAACCTGTCGCCAGTGGTTATGCCGTTCGCCGACGCGCGTGGAGAAGACAATGTCGTCGATCAAGGTCAGGTCGAACCATACGGCGACGGCCTGAGCGGTCCCTTCCGACGTGGCCGAGAGATCGATGTCGCGGGTCATTTTTCCATCCGGAATGTCGCGGAAATCGAACCGTAAAACTTCGAACGGCTCGGTGAGCGACGTCGTTTCCTCGCGTTCGAGGTCGAATCCGAAACTGGATTGCCGGAAATAATTGAAGGCGCGGAGATCGAATCCACAAACGGTGTCCACGCTGTTCAGTGCCTTGAATTTCGGACACTCGATGACCGCACCCCAAACGACGGCCGACGTGGGTATCATGCGCGCGTCCGGGGTGATCAAGCTGGCATTGGCGTGCCGGAGCGTCGGCAATACGCCTTCGCCGAGCAGCGCGTTATCGAGAATCTCCGATATGAGAAGCG
>JAVJPD010000635.1:0-2021 GCA_040216475.1 Rhodospirillales bacterium | reverse complement strand
CGAAACGCCACGGCGCGCTCAGCGTCACCGAATACCGCACCGACGGCTTCCTGCCCGAAGCGATGCGCAATTACCTGCTGCGTCTCGGCTGGGGTCACGGCGACGACGAAATCATCAGCACCGACCAGGCCATCGCATGGTTCGATCTGGCGCACGTCGGCAAATCGGCGGCCCGCTTCGACGTCGCTAAACTGACCAGCCTGAACGCCCACTACATGCGCCAGGCCGACGACCGACGACTCTACGAAATCCTGATGCCGGCGCTCGAAGAGCGGTTAAAGGGAAAGCTTGCCGAGGGAGCCGCTGATCGGGTAAAAAAGGGGATATCCGGGCTCAAGGAGCGCGCCAAGACCGTTGTAGAACTCATTGAAAACGCTGAGTTTTATGCCATTACACGGCCGCTGGCCCTCTCCGAAAAGGCCCGAAAACTCTTAACCGAAGAAGCCAAACAACGATTAAGAATAATATCCGGGGGACTGGAAAATTTACATGAGTGGACAAGTCCGTCACTCGAGGAATTTGCCCGCACGTACGCCGAGCAGGAAAACGCCAAGCTCGGTCAAATTGCCCAGCCCCTGCGCGCCGCTCTAACCGGCTCAAATATTTCCCCGGGGGTTTTCGAAATCATGGAAATCCTCGGCAAAGAAGAAACCCTGGGACGTATCGAAGACGCCCTGAATTCCTAATTTCGCCGCTTCGTGCGATGCACGCATGCAAGCGGCACCTGGCAAGTCTGAAAAGACTCAACAGTGACAACCCGAGGAGGGCTGCCAATGGCGACGAAAAGAAAGAGCGTGAAAAAAGGTAAAACCGCGGCCACGAAAAAGGCACCGGCCAAAAAGCAGGCCGCGCGCGCGTCGAACGAGACCATGACGCTAATCGAGCACACCACCGGGCGCGAATACGTGATGCCGGTGATGCCGGGAACGATCGGCCCGAAGGTGCTCGACGTCCGCCGTCTCTACGGCGACATGGGGTATTTCACCTACGACCCCGGCTACACGTCGACCGGCAGCTGCGAATCCAAAATCACCTACATCGACGGCGAGGAAGGCATCCTGCAGTACCGCGGCTATCCGATCCAGGATCTGGCCGAAAAATCGGACTATATGGAATCCTGCTACCTGCTCCTCTACGGAGAACTGCCGACCAAGAGCGAAAAAGACAAGTTCGTGCACGACATCACCTACCATTCGATGCTGCACGAGCAACTCAACTACTTCTACCGGGGCTTCCGCCGGGATGCCCACCCCATGGCCATCGTCTGCGGCGTGGTCGGCGCCCTGTCCGCCTTCTATCACGACAGCACCGACATCACGAACCCGCACGACCGCATGGTGGCGTCGTACCGCATGATCGCCAAAATCCCGACGATCGCGGCCTGGGCGTACAAGTATTCCGTGGGACAGCCGTTCGTTTATCCCCGGAACGACCTCGATTACGCCTCGAACTTCCTGAACATGCTGTTTGCGACCCCGTGCGAGGACTACAAGATCAACCCGACGATCGCGAAAGCCATGGACTTGATTCTGATGCTGCACGCCGATCACGAACAGAACGCCTCGACCTCGACCGTGCGCATGGCCGGATCGAGCGGCGCCAACCCGTTCGCCTGCATCGCGGCCGGCGTGGCCTCTCTTTGGGGCCCTGCCCACGGCGGCGCCAACGAAGCCGTACTCAACATGCTCGGCGAAATCGGCAACATCAAGAACATCAAAAATTACGTCAACCGGGTCAAGGACCCCAAGGATCCCGTTCGCCTGATGGGCTTCGGCCACCGGGTCTACAAGAACTACGACCCGCGCGCGCGGATCATGCAGAAGACCTGCCACGCGGTGCTCAAGGAGCTCGGCGTCAAGAACGAGCCCATGCTCGACATCGCCATGGAACTCGAGCAGATCGCGACGAAGGACGATTACTTCATCGAGCGCAAGCTGTACCCGAACGTCGACTTCTACTCGGGCATCATCTTCAAGGCCATCGGCATCCCGACCAGCATGTTCACCGTGCTGTTCGCTGTG
>JAVJPD010000634.1:0-4742 GCA_040216475.1 Rhodospirillales bacterium | reverse complement strand
AGAAATACTCGGCCGTTTCGAAACGCTTGAGCACCCTGCCCGATCGCGGCTTGAACGCGTTTTTGGTGCCGCTGATACAGGCTTGGTCCCTGGCCGGTCAGAACAAGACGGACGAGGCCCTGAAAACCCTGCTGCCGCTGTCGAAACGCAAGGGCGCCGAGGTGCTTTACGATCTTCATGCCGCCCTGATTCACGAGTTGGCCGGTCAGGAAGGCGAGGCGGAGAAGCTGTTCGAGAAGATCGCGAAATCGCCGAACGGCGCGTCGCTTCGCATGGCGAAACTGATCGGTTCCTTTTACGAACGCCAGGGCAAGCCGGAAAAGGCCCTCGTTCTTTATGACGAATATGCAAAGCGCAATCCGAATTCACGGCTGTTCGAGAACGACGTCGCGCGCGCCAAGAACGGCGAGAAACCGAGACCGGAAATCGCCGACGCCGTCGACGGCGTTTCCGAAGGCCTGTTCGGGATCGCGAGTTCGCTGCGCCAGCAGAACGCCGAGGAAACGGCGCTCGTGGTCGGCCAGCTCGGCCTTTATATAAAGCCGGACTTCCCGATCCTGCGTATCCTGCTCGGCGGCATCTTCGATCAGGACGAACGCTACGCCAACGCCAACGCGGTTTACGCGAAGATCGCCAAGACGTCGCCCTTCGCCTGGCCGGCGCAACTGCGGATCGCCACCAATTTCGACAAGCTCGGCAAAACCGACGAGGCCATTAAAAAACTCGAGGAAATGGCGAAGCAATACGCCGACAAGCCCGAT
Source organism: Rhodospirillales bacterium (assembly GCA_040216475.1). Lineage (GTDB taxonomy): Bacteria > Pseudomonadota > Alphaproteobacteria > Rhodospirillales > CALINB01 > CALINB01. The sequence continues at coordinate 3,981 of JAVJPD010000634.1, read as the reverse complement.
CCCCTGATCGACCTCGGCGATATCCTGCGCAGCCGCGAACGCTTCACCGAGGCGGTGAAGGCTTACGACCGGGCCTTTTCACGCATCAAAAAACTCGACCGTCAGCATTGGAGCCTATTTTACGCCCGCGGCATCTCGCTCGAGCAATCCAAGCAATGGCCGCGCGCGGAAGCCGATTTTCTCAAGGCCCTCGAATTCGAGCCCGAACAGCCCTACGTGCTCAACTATCTCGGCTATTCCTGGGTCGATCGCGGCAAGCACTTGAAAAAAGCGCAGGATATGATCCGCAAGGCGGTATCCCTGCGTCCGAACGACGGCTACATCGTCGATAGTCTCGGTTGGGTTTACTACATGCTCGGCAACTACAAGGACGCCGTGCCCGAGCTGGAGCGCGCCGTCGAGTTGCGCCCGCAGGACCCGGTCATCAACGATCACCTCGGCGACGCCTATTGGCGCATTGGCCGCGTGACCGAGGCCCGCTTCCAATGGAAACGGGTGCTCGACCTAAAGGCGGAAAAGGATCTCGCCGCCAAGGTCCGGAAGAAACTCAAATCGGGCTTGATCGAGGCCGCCAAGATCAAAGTCGAAGGCGATGGCCCCTAACCCGCCCGGTGCCGACACCGGCTCCGTTACCGTTCGGGCCTGCGCCAAAATCAATCTTTACCTTCATGTCGCCGGCAAACGCGCCGACGGTTATCACGAACTCGACAGCCTGATCGTGTTCGCCGGTACCGGCGATGTGGTCGTCCTCGAATCCGCCGGCGATCTTACCTTCAATGCCGCCGGTCCACGCGGCGCCGACGTGCCGCCCGGCGACGACAATCTCGTGATGAAGGCTGCCCGCACCCTGGCGGCGCATGCAAACGTCCGACACGGTGCGCGGATCGTTCTGGAAAAGCACCTGCCGGCGGCATCCGGCATCGGCGGCGGTTCGGCCGACGCCGCCGCCGCGTTGATCGGCCTGCGCGCACTTTGGGGCCTCGATATCGCCACGCAAGAGCTTTGCGACATCGGCCTCGCGCTCGGCGCCGACGTACCGATCTGCGTTCACGGCCAAGCGGCCTTCGTCGGCGGCATCGGCGAGGTGTTCGCGCCGGTGCCCGCGTTGCCGCCGTGCTGGTTCGTTCTTGCCAACCCGGGCGTACCGGTCGAAACGGCCCGGGTGTTCGCCCGGCGCACAGGCGCCTTTTCCGCGCCCGCACCCTTCAGATCATCGCCTGAGGACGCCGCCGCGTTCGCGGCACTTCTGCGCGGGCGCCGCAACGATCTCGCCGAACCCGCCCAAGCAATAGCCCCCGTTATCGGCGACGCTCTGCGGGCCTTGGAGTCATGCGACGGCGCCCTGCTCGCGCGTATGAGCGGCAGCGGCGCCACCTGCTTCGCGCTGTTCGGCACGGAAGCCGAGGCCCGGGCGGCGGCTCGCCATCTCCGCCAACGGCAGTCCGGCTGGTGGATCGAGGCCGCGCCGCTGTTGAGCGATACGGCCGGTTTTCAGGGTTGAATTTATCCGCCGCCTTTTGTTGCGGGACGGGTCGTTTGGGCTTATGGTCGGGCCGATTTGCGCATGGGGCGTGGCCAAGTGGTAAGGCACCGGTTTTTGGTATCGGCATTCGCAGGTTCGAATCCTGCCGCCCCAGCCAATATATTCGCCAATTCATTTTTCCCGATAAGCGATTTCATAGTTCGGACGCGACCGTTTCATCGCCGCGGCGGTCATTGACAGGGCCGTGAAAACCAATAAAATTTTTCTAGTGAAATAGAATTCCGTAGAATGGAACAACATCGACCGTTCCCCCGCCTTTAACGAAACGCACCGCGACAATGAAATCGCCGACATGAAAAAAACCACGCAACTGAAGACTCTGATCCGCCGTCAGGGCAAGGTGCTGTGCATCCTGCACACCCCGACGGCCGCGCACGGCAAGGTGATGGAACTGGCGGGCGCGGAAGCCGCCTTCGTCGGCACCAGCGGCGTGGTCGGCACCTATACCGGCATGGCCGACGTCGGCACCGCGAGCATGCCCGAATGCGTGCAGATCGCCGGCTGGATCGCCAACGCGGTCAAATTTCCGATCATCATGGACGGCGACACCGGGCACGGCGGCATCATGGCCGTGCGCCGCATGATCCGAGAGTGCATCAAGGCCGGGATCGCCGGCGTGCGCATCGACGATCAACCCATCGAGGGCAAGCGCCGGACTCAAAGCGCCGGCATGGAAGTGGTCCCGATCGAACAGGCCGTCGCGCGCTACCGTGCCGCCGTCGACATGAAGAACGAGCTCGATCCGGATTTCGTCGTCATGGCGCAGTGCTACGCCCGCGACGCCGCCAACAGCGATTTGGACGACACCCTCGCACGTCTCAAGGCTTACGAGCAGGACGCCGGGGTCGATTGGGTGCAGCTCGAATCGCCGCATTCGAAGGAGGGAATCAAGCAGGCCCGCGCCGCGGTCGAGGGGCCGCTGTCGTTCATGAAGGGAAAGCTGCCGCGTTACCTCTCCCTCGAGGAGCATCTCGAGCTCGGCGTGACGATTGCCTGGCTGCCGGGCTTCACCCATCACGTGACCTGGGCGGCGCTCTACGATTTCATGAATGAGTTTCAGGAACGCGGCATCGCCGCCTGGGACGATTTTCTCGAATCGCGCAAGGACAAACCCTATCCCAATCCGCTGCAGCAACCCGGCGGCGAGGGCTTGGCAAAACAGCAGGAACTGGAACAAAAATATTTTTCGAAAGAAACATTGGAAAAATACAAGCGTTCGACGGGCGGCGACGCATCGACGTAATGCGATTTCCATAAAAAGCCCGAGAAATAGCAATATAGAAATAAAGGGAGGCGACCATGGCACGCAACGGCTTCAAGATTTTCGATTCGGATACCCACGTCGGACCGTTCGTGGATATCCTCGATCGATATCTCGACGCGGGCACGAAGGATAAGCTCAAGGGCTGGGAAGAATACAAGAAAGCCCATCACCGTACCGGCCACGTGACGTACCTGAAGGGCCAGCGCAAGTACCGCCGCCAATTGGGCCAGGCCGGGGAAACCCCGCCGGAAAAGAACGAAGCCTATATGGCGGGCTTCACCGGCGCCCATAAGGGCCGCGAGCCGAACCCGCGGGTCGACGACGATCCGGCGGCGCGCATCGAGGACATGGACCTCGAAGGCGTCGACGTGAATCTCACCCTGCCCTCGGGCTGGTTCGGCACCTGGATTTTAGATGACGACGTGTCGCTCGAAACCGCGATGCACCAAGCCTACAACCATTGGATGGAAGATTACTGCAAGCCCTACCCCGACCGGCTCGGCGGCGTGATCCTTGTCTCCTCGCGCAACGTCGCGGGCGGCGTGAAGGAAATCGAAAAATGGGGCAAATCGTCCTGGGCCTGGGGCGTACTGGTCTACGCGCCGATGGACGTGCCGCTCGATCATCCCGATCTGGAACCGATCTGGAAGGCTGCCGCCGATCATGATCTCTGCATCGCGCTGCATACCTTTACCGTGATGCCGCCGTACGCGCCGGGCGGACGGGACAACTGGAATAATCTGTTTCTGCAACGCTCGGCCTCGCATCCCTGGTGCGGCATGCGCAACATGGCGAGCCTGATCGGCTCGGGCGTCATGGACCGCTACCCGAACATCCGCATCGGCACGCTCGAAGCCGGCCACAGTTGGCTGCCGTTTTGGATGGCGCGCACCGACGAACATTACCGCACCATTCGCGCCGCCCTACCGGAATCGCTCAAGCATAAGCCGAGTGATTACGTGCTGTCGGGCCGCTACTTCCAGAGCATCGAAATCCCCGAGGGCGAAAAACTGACCAACTCGGTGATCGACCTTCTCGGCGAGGATATCCTCATGTACGCCTCCGATTACCCGCACGGGGAAAGCTGGTTTCCGAAATCGGTCGAGACCGTGATGGGTTGGGACATGTCCGAGGAACGCAAACGCAAACTGTTCTGGGACAACGCCAAGAAGCT
>JAVJPD010000633.1:0-1915 GCA_040216475.1 Rhodospirillales bacterium | reverse complement strand
GTTCGGATTCAATTTGCGGAAGGCCGGATCGTCGTTGCCGCCGAAGGGGCCGGTCCAGTCGATTCGCTCGTACTCCAATCCGATTTCGGCGCAACACCACAGGACCTTGCGGACGTTGCTGGAGGTCTTGCGTCCCCAGATTTTCAGCATGGATGCCATTGTCCTTTCAAACAGCCTTTATTATGGAGCGGCCCGCCCGGAACGGGCGGGTAACAACGGGGTTTTTCTGTCGTTGACCGAGGAAAAGCTGTAACACGTCTTCAGAAAATGGTGAATATCCTACTCTATGCTTGATTTCTGTCCGCCAATCGGGAGTCTTTGATTTTGGCGGTATTCGGGAATATATTCCGCCGAGTTTCGGATTTCAGCCGATGAGGGGATAAGGCTAAGAGAACGGTAAGACGATGCTCAAGAAACGTTTCATTCTTAAAGCAGGTTTGTTGTTTGCGTTGATGGCTTGCCTCGTTCCGCAGGGCGTTCGGGCCGAGAACTTCGAGCAGGGCGCGAAGCGGTTTATCGAGTCGTTGGCCGATGAGGCGCTTCAGTCCTTGACGGTCAAGGATAAGCCACGTGACGAACGGGCGGAGAAGTTTCGCAGGCTCCTTCACGATTATTTCGCCTATCGCACGATCGGCGCCTGGGTGCTGGGCCGCTATTGGCGCAAGGCCACCGAAGCCGAAAAGAAGGAGTACTTCGTGCTTTTCGAGCAGCTCCTCGTCGAGACCTACGTCGACCGTTTCGCCCAGTATCCGGGGGCTTCCCTGCAGGTCGTGCAGACCACGAACTCGGGCGACCGGGATGTGATCGTGTCGACCCTGTTGAACCGGTCCGACGGGCAGGTTCCGGTCAAGGTGGATTGGCGTCTGCGCGCCCGCGAAGGCAAGTACAAGATCATCGATCTGATGGTCGAGGGGCTCAGCATGGGCTTGACCCAGCGTTCCGATTTCGCCTCCGTGATCCGGCAGAACGGCGGTACCGTCGAAGGCTTGCTGTCGGAACTTCGTAAAAAGATCACGAAAATCAAAAACCAACAATCCTGAAAACACGGCGCCTCGGGAAACCTAACGGGCTCATGATGGCGGCAACCTCGCTTATGGTCGAAACGCCTTCCGGCAAAGATGTTGCCTACGAGAATTTTCCCGTCGGTTCCTGGTTGTTGCCGGCCGCACTCCGTCCGCATGTGGCGACGTTCTATGCGTTCGCCCGTTCCGCCGACGATATCGCCGATAATCCCGATCTGACGCCGGACGAAAAAATCGCGCGGCTGAACGGCTATGAAGACGCGTTGCTCGGGCGTGCTGCGGATGCCGCCGAGTTTCGAAAAGCCGCCGACATGCGCATGAGCCTCGCCGCGACCGGTGTGCCGGCCCAACACTGCGTCGACCTGCTGGCGGCGTTCAAGCAGGACGCGACCAAACGTCGCTACGACGATTGGGACGAGCTGGTCGCTTATTGCATGCTGTCGGCCGCCTCGGTCGGCCGTTATATGGTCGATCTGCACGGCGGTTCGCGCGACGGCCATCGCCCGTCGGATGCCCTGTGCATCGCCTTGCAGATCATCAATCACCTGCAGGATGCCCAGGACGATTACCGCCAACTCGACCGGGTCTACCTGCCGATGGACTGGATGGCCGGGCAGGGGGCCAAGGTCGAAGACCTCGATGCGGCGAAGATCGCTGCGGCCCTGCGCCGGGTATTCGATCTGACCCTGGACGGCGTCGATGCGCTGATGGTCGAGGCGCGTGCGCTGCCGGTGGGGCTGGCGTCCCGGCGCCTGGCGATGGAGTCGGCGGCGATCGTGCGCATCGCCGAGAGATTGATCGTACTCCTGCGCCGCCGGGACCCGTTGGCGCGCCGGGTCGAACTGACCAAGGCCGGTTACCTCTGGGCCTGTTGCCGGGGCGCCGGCGCCAGA
>JAVJPD010000632.1:0-6237 GCA_040216475.1 Rhodospirillales bacterium | reverse complement strand
CCTCATCCCGAGCCTGTCGGAGGATGGGCATTCCGGTCCGAATTTAGAAGTGAGACACCCCCCGCCGACCCGCCAGGCTTGACAGCGCCTTCCCCCTTGCACACCTTGATCATAGGCTTGTGAGGGAAAGCAACGTCCATGGTTATGAAGCAGTCACCATGGGACCAGCGCATGGCGCGCATCCTGGTCAAACCGCTTGTCAAAACGCCGGTTACGCCCAATCAGCTGACCATCGCGACGCTCGTCATCGCCTTGGCGGGGTCCGGCCTGATCGCCACCGGCGAGCCATCGTTCGCCAACTGGGGCGCCGGTCTTTTCGTGCTGGCCCGGTTTCTCGATCATTTCGACGGCGAACTGGCGCGGCAAAAGGGCACCTCCTCGAAATTCGGCTACTACCTGGATTATATCGCCGGTGCGTTAAGTTACGGCGCGTTCTTCCTCTGCGCCGGCATTGGGCTGCGAGACAGTCCGCTCGGCCCGTGGGCCTTGGCGCTGGGCATCGCCGGATTGCTGTCGGCGGTTCTTTCCATGTTCGTCAATCTGTACATCGATAAATTTCATGACGGCGCCGAATCGGGCGAGGCGGTGGGATATCCCGGCGTTGCCGGATTCGAGCTCGAGGACGGCATTTATCTCATCGCCCCGATCACCTGGCTCGGTTATCTGGAACCGTTTTTCGTCGCCGTCGGCATCGGCGCGACCGTCTATTTACTCTGGAGCGTTTGGTGCCTGGGCCGCCTTCGCCGCACGCAATCTCTTCAAGAGCATCGCAGCGAAAATTAACGCCACCACCGGCGCGATGACCGCCCCGCCCAACAGGATCGGCTTGGACCAGCCTGCCCACACGCCGATGGGAATCAGCAGTACCAAATCGTCGACGTCGAAGCCGGCGTAGCTCGGCAGTTCGGCGGCGCGGTATCCGGCCATATTCTCGATCTTCATGACCATCCACAGGATCGCCGCGACCGAGAACCCTGCGATCAGGCCGTAAAGCATGCTGAGCGCGCCCAGATCGCTATGGCGCAATCCCACCCCGAGGCCGATCAAAATCAGCGTGTTGCAGGCGGCATCCGCGATCAGGTCGTAAAGATGGCCGCCGGGGCTCATGCGGTCGGTCATGCGCGCCAAGACGCCGTCGGCCCGATCCAGAATCACCGAAACGACGAAGAGGCCGCCGCCGATGAGCGGCCACGGGTCCTGCCCCACGGCCAAACATCCGGCCGCGGCGATACCGGTCAACAACCGCGCCGTGGTCACGTGATTGGGCCGCAGCGCCGTATCGGCAAGGGGCCGCATCGTCAGTTCGGCGATCTTGTGAATATGGGTGTTGTGGCTCACGGCTCGTCCGGCGGATTATGCCGTTTCCGTCAGAAATTCGCGGAACCGGCGCGCAACCTCGGGCGGTGTGATCGACGGGCGCGGCAGGCCGTCGAGCGTGCCCGGGGTAATGCGCATATGCATCAAGTGCGGCCCGGGCTCGGCGAGCGCCTGTTTCATGATCGCCTCGAAACCGTCCAGGGTGTCGCAACGGAAAGCCTTTTTATAACCGCAGGCAATCGCGGTCGCCGCGAAATCGACCGAAGGCGACACCGTCGGCTGGCCGCCGGTCGATTCATAAGCCGAGTTATCCATCACCACATGGATCAGGTTTCCCGGCCGATAAGCGCCGATGGTCGCCATGCCGCCGAGCTTCATCAAAGCGGCGCCGTCGCCGTCGATCACCACGACCGGACGATCCACGTTCAACGCGACGCCGAGCCCCATCGGGGCGGCGCATCCCATCGAACCCACCTGATAAAGATGCTGCTTGCGGTCGTCGAGGGCGTAAAGCTCGCGCCCGGTGAAGCCCGTGGTCGCGACGATGGCGACATGATCGGGAATAAAGCCGAGCATGCGTTCCAATGCCTGCACCCGCGTCGGCGGCGTGCCGCCGCCGAAGGAGCCGGCCGCCGCGCCCTTCTCGGGCAACGGCAACGGCGTCGCGTCGAGTGTCTCGTTCGCGACGCTGCCCTTTTCCATGATGAAGGCGAACGGCAGATCGGTTTTCGCCATTTCGGCGTCGGCTTCCTCGATCATCGCAATCACCTCATTATCCGAGGTCGGAAAAGAGCGATGCGGCACCCGGATCACGTCCAGCAGATCGGGGGTGATTTGGCCCATCAGCTCATGTTGCGGTTCGTCCTTGAGGCCGGGCCCGCCGCGCCAGGTCACGATCATCATGGTCGGAATGCGAAACGGGAAGTTGAGCGACGTCAGCGGATTGACCGCGTTGCCGAGCCCCGAGTTCTGGCACATCACGACGGTCTTGTGCCCGGCAAGCCACGCCCCCGAGGCGATCGCGACCGCTTCGCCCTCGCTCGCGGCGCCGACGTAATCGAATTCGGGGCCGCTGATGACGCGATTGATGATGGAGGTCAAAAACGAGCACGGAACCCCGGCGAAGAAATCGAAACCGGAGTCGCGCGCAGGCTTAAGGAACGTATCGGCGGCGATCACAGGAATTTACACGCTTTTGCCAAGTCCGCCGGATTGTCGACGTCGAGCCAATGCCCGGTCACGTAGATCACGCTCACGTCGTGGCCGTCTTGCGTCAAGGACGACAGCAGATCGATCATGCTGGCCTTCTGCAATCTGCCGTCCTTCTTCAGGTCGTTCATCTTTCCGCGAACGATCCCGGCACCCGCTTCGCTGAATTTGGCGAGCCCGATCCATTCGCCGTGAACGTCGCGGCCCTTCTCCTCATGGCCGATCCAGCTCAGGCGCACCGTCTCGTCGTCGAGATAGCCCGGCGAGAACGGCTGTTCGCATTGCACCAGATCGCGCACCCAACCGCTTTGATCGGAATTGCGGTCATTCCACAAGGCATCGACGGCGATGACGATATCGCCCTCGGCTTCGCGCAAACGGTCGAGAATGTACTGGCGGAACAGGATATCGCCGTAGGCGACCACGCACGGCCCCTTCAGGTAATCGGTGGCGCAGGCCAAACTCGCCAGCTCGCCGGTGGTCGCGTAGAGATCGTTGTCGATGGCGCGCATCGACGGCAGATTGATCATATCCTTCTTGTAACCGCGCACGACCGTGATGTCGCGGATACCGCCTTCGCGCAACGTGCCGGCGAGGCGGCGCAGCAACGGCTGGCCGCGCACGTCGACCATGCATTTGGGCCGGTCCTCGGTCAGATCGCCCAGGGCAGCGCCGCGCGAGGCGGCGAGAATGACGGCCGACATATCGGCTTCGTTGCGCGGCAGATACCGCTTCTCCGCGTCCTCGAGTTCCTCGTTACCCTGAAGCTGGAAAATCTCCTTGACCGAGGTGACGTTTTTTTCAATTCCGATCAGGGATTGATCGCGCATGATCTGGCGGCTGACGTCGCGCATCGCCGAGATCGCCACGCGCAGATTGTGGTTCGCCCAGATGATGAGCGACATGCCCGCGTCCCGATAGGCATCCGTCGGCACTTCCCAATAGGTCGTCGGCACGATCACCACCGGGCAGCGGTCGCCCCACTCGGCCTTGAAGTCGAGAATTTCCTTGCCGTCGGCATGCTTGGAATGAATCAAGATCGCATCGGCCCCCGCGCCGTGATAGGCCTCCGCCCGGCGCAGCGCTTCGTCCAATCCCCAACCGGAAATCAACGCCTCGACGCGCGCCACCAGACAAAAATCCGGATCGGTCTGGCTGTCCTTGCCGGCCTTGATCTTGCCGCAGAACTCGTCGATGTCGGCGAGCGGCTGGCCGTCGCCGATGAATGAATTTGTTTTCGGAAACAGTTTGTCTTCGATGCAAACGCCGGCGATATCGCGCTGACAGAGTTTACGCACGACCCGGCGCACGTTGTTGAAGTTGCCGTAACCGGTATCTCCGTCCACCAGAATCGGGATCGACGTCGCGTCCGACATGAATTCCAGAACTTCGAGAACCTGCGTCCACGATGCTTCGTTGTTGTCGCGCACGCCGAGCGCCGCCGACACGGTCAGGCCCGATGCCCAGATGCCATTGAACCCGGCCTCCTCGACGATCTTCGCCGAGATGCCGTTATGGGCCTCCATGATGAATTCAAGTTCCGGCGATTGCAGCATGGCGCGCAACTGCGCGGATTTCGATAACGGCTTCGATGCCCCGAGTTGGGCCAACTCTGGTTTTGCTGGCATGGCCTGCCTCTTTGCAGATGAAACGAACCGCGGCCCGAGCGCCCCGACCGAGCGCTTGCGCCGAGTGGCAAGGGGATACACCAACCGCCCCCCGGCCCGCAAGGTTATCGTTGCCGGCACGCCCTTGAAACATCGTTGCCCGGCGACGATTTCCGGCGGCGTCAGCGGCGCTGCGCCGCGCGCCGGTCGGGCATGCGAACCGCTATCATTGAAAAATCAACGGTTAATCCTTAGTATCCCGCGTCCCGGGCCGGCTTGACGGGCATCAATCCGCCGGCGGCCCGGACGGCTATGATGACGCTCCCGAACCCAAACGACCGCGATTGACCATGACGCACCTGACCCCGCCGATCCTCAGCGAACAGCAGATTCAAGATTTCGGGAACAACGGTTACCTGGTTGCCCGGAACGCCTTCTCGGCGGCGGACATGGCGCGAATCGTCGGGCTTTGCGAGGAACTGGTCGCCCTGCCGGAAAAATCCGGCCGCCATTGGATCTACTGGGAAAAGAGTCTGCTCGATCCCGACGAGAAGATCATCTGCCGGATCGAAAATATTACGCCGTTTCACCCCGGATTCCTCGACCTGACCGAAGCGCTTAAGAATCCGGTCAGCCAGCTTCTCGGCGAGGAAGCGGTCCTGTTCAAGGAAAAGGTCAATTTCAAGTATCCCGGCGGCGACGGCTTCAAGCCGCATCAGGACTCGCAGGCCGGTTGGGACGCCTACGCCGATTTCTTCATCAGCGTGCTCGTCTGCATCGACGAGGCGACCGTCGAGAACGGCTGCCTCAAGATCGTGCCGGGCCATCACAAGCGCGGCCTGTTCAAATCCTGGGAACCCCTCAGCGAAGCGGAAATGGAAGGCATGGAATTCATCGATTGCCCGACCAAGCCGGGCGATCTGATCTTTTTCGACAACTATGCGCCGCACGCGTCCGAACCCAACCTGAGCCGATCGATCCGGCGGCTCTATTACGCGACCTACAACCGCGCGTCCGCCGGCGATCACATGGCGCAGTACTACGCCGACAAGCACAAGAACTACCCGCCCGACATCGACCGGGCGCCGGACAAGGAATACGTATTCAAGGTTTAAGGGCCGGCTTCAGGCCTTTTGAATTGCCGGCAGGATCTTGGTCTTGGCCCGTTCCAAATCCGCGGGAAAATCGATCTCGATCCAGGGCAGGCCCGTAATGTCCTCGAAACCGAAACTCCCCGGCGGTTCGCTCAACAGCATATCGCGCATAGCCGGCTCATAGGCCAAGTCTATCTCGCCCCGGTCGATATAGGTTTGCAGCCAGTCCGCCAGCTTCGCCGCCATGCCGGGCGCCAGACACAAAAAGCCCGGCCATTCCCCGACCCGGTCGAACGTGCCTTCGATTCCCTTGCCGAACTCGACCGGCATGTTATCGCGAATGCAAAGGCGCACCGGCTCGTCGCCGCCCTCGAAATCCTCGTCGAATAGAAAACAGTTTTCATGCGCCGCATTCACGAGCCGCGAAAGCATCTCGACCGGATACAGCACGTCGGCATCCATGAACAGGATGCGCTCGCCGGACATCAATGTTTCCCGCGCCTCCCACAGCGACACGACGGGACCGTTGCGAAAACGCGGGTTATAAATGTGATTCACGAACCCTTCCGGGCTCACCCGCAGGGCTTCGGCCAAAATCTCTTCATGACGATAACCGACGACAAGGGTCAGGCTTTCGATGCCGATTTCCCGCAAGGCGTCGATGTGACGGTGCATCAGGGTCTTGCCGTCGAATTTCAACAGGCTTTTCGGCGGTTGCGAACCGTCGTCGCCGTACAGACGCGAGCCGACGCCCGCCGCCAATATGATCGCTTTCAAGGAACTCTCCGTCTTTGAGATGCCCGCGCCGCCGTGTTTGGCGACAAACGGCGCGCGAGTCAAGACGGCCGAAGGATTGGGTCAGCGCATGCGGGGGCCGGTGTCGGTTTCCCGGCAAATCCGCCAAAACGGATAAACGATATTGCACACCTCGTCGGACCGGGTGAAGTCGACACGGGGATGGCGGAACGGTACCCATTGGAAGCGTTCGTAGAACAAGCATCCCGCATGGG
>JAVJPD010000631.1:0-6537 GCA_040216475.1 Rhodospirillales bacterium | reverse complement strand
TACAGGTTGGCCAGGGCCCGTAATTCGGCGGCGGGGCCGAGGTCATTGCCGGAATGGCCCTTGCCTTTATACGACAGGGCGGCCAGATCCGATATCGTAATGCCGATATCCAATTCCCGCGAGCGCACGGCCTCGATGTTGTAAACCGAACCGCCGGTTTCGTAAGCCAGGCACCGCACGCCGTGATCGAGGCGGCCTTGGTTCACGAGTTTGCACATGCCGGTGCCGACCGGATAGAACACGCCGCTGACGGAGCCCGTGCCCATGGCGACGAATTTATCGACGCCGGCGGCATCGGCGATGCGCGGTTGCGTCAACTGCGCCACGACCGCCGTAAACAGGAAGGTTGCAGCGGCACCGGCCCGGATTGCGGCGAAAAGACGTTTTTTCAGGTGATTCATTAAAATCGCCACCAGCATCGGTTTTGCGTTTTCCGGAAAATACCGCATTTTCGCATCCCCACCCGACAGCACTATTATATAACGTGCCGCGGCGGCGCAATACAAACCTAGGTGACTAACCCCTTAAAATACCGGGGATTATGCGGATTTGGGCATAAACCTCGGCTTGCATCGGCCCTGTTCCAAGTGCATATTGTTTAGGCAGTTGCCCATGAACGTTAATTTTTTGGGCGTTTTGAAAAGCCCGGGGTTCAGCCGGGCGAGCGATAGGGACACGGAGGGGATCATGTCAAAGGGACACGTGAAGTGCGCCTTGCGGGCGTTCTTCATTGCTGCAGCCTGTCTTCTGATTATGCCGGTTGACGCGTACGCCCAGGGCAAAGCGGCCTTGAGCGACGGCAATACGGCTTGGCTGCTGACGGCAACGGCGCTGGTGTTGTTTATGACCATACCGGGGTTGGCTTTGTTTTACGGCGGCTTGGTCCGCACGCAGAACGTTTTGTCGGTGCTGATGCATTGCTACGCCATTTGCTGTTTGGCGTCGGTGCTTTGGTTTATCGGCGTCTACAGCTTGGCCTTCGGCGACGGCGGCGGCCTTAATCAATGGATCGGCGGTTTGTCCAAGATGTTCCTGTCCGGGGTCGCTGCCTCGGCCTTGAGCGGGGATGTTCCGGAGAGCGTCTTTTTCATGTTCCAGATGACGTTCGCCATCATCACGCCGGCGCTGATCGTCGGCGCGTATGTCGAACGCATCAAATTCTCGGCCGTCTGTCTGTTTAGCGCCCTATGGCTGGTGCTGGTCTACGCGCCGGTCTGCCATTGGGTCTGGGGCGGCGGCTGGCTGGCCGGGATGGGGGTCATGGATTTCGCCGGCGGCCTCGTCGTGCACGCGACGGCCGGCGTTTCGGCCCTGGTGATCGCCGGCGCCCTGGGGCCGCGCAGGGGCTTTCCCGGCGAGATTCGCCCGCCCCATAGCCCGGGCATGACCATGATCGGCGCCTCCATGCTGTGGGTCGGCTGGTTCGGCTTCAATGCCGGCAGCGCGCTCGCCGCCAACCAGAGCGCGGGCATGGCCATGACGGTCACGCACATTTCCGCGGCGACCGCCTCGCTGGTCTGGATGGCGATCGAATGGCTCCGCTACGGCAAGCCGACCCTGATCGGCACCGTGACCGGCACCATCGCGGGCTTGGCGACGATCACCCCGGCGTCGGGCTTCGTCGGCCCGATCGGCGCTTTCATCATCGGCATTTCCGCCGGGATCGTCTGCTTCTTCTTCGTTCAGCTGATCAAGAGCACCTGGAAGCTCGATGATACCCTGGATGTTTTTGCCGTTCACGGCGTCGGTGGTATGCTCGGCATCATGATGACGGCCGTGTTGGCGGGAACCCTCGACGGACAGGGCTTGGCGAAAGGCATGACGATCACCAAGGCACTCGGCGTGCAGGGAACGGGGGTCATCGCCTCCGTGGTCTGGGCCGGCGTCGTCAGCTTCATCATCATCAAGGTCGTTCAGGCCGTATGCGGTCTGCGCGTCAGTGTCGAAGAGGAAGTCGAGGGCTTGGATATCACGACCCATGGTGAACGTGGGTACGAACTATGAGGAATAAGGGAGTACGGCCATGAAGCTCGTGATGGCGATTATCAAACCGTTCAAACTGGATGAGGTGCGCGAAGCCCTGACGCCGCTCGGCATACAAGGGATGACCGTCAGCGAGGTCAAGGGTTTCGGGCGGCAAAAAGGCCAGACGGAAATCTACCGCGGCGCCGAATACGAAATCAGCTTTCTGCCGAAAGTGAAGATCGAAATCGTGGTCGGCGACGATCAGGCCGAGGCGGTCGTCGAGGCCGTGCAGAAGGCCGCGCAAACCGGCAAGATCGGCGACGGCAAGATCTTCGTTCTGGATGTCGGACAGGCCGTCCGCATCCGGACCGGCGAAACGGACGCGCAGGCGCTTTAAAAACCGCCTGAACGTTCCGGTTTCCGAATCCGCCGGGGTTTTGTGCGCGAGCGCGCTATAAAGCCCCGGCGATTTTCCTGATTTGAGCTTCGACCGAGATGTCGAGCAGGCTGGTCAGTTCGAGGCCGCGGTCTTCGTAGGCGTTTTCGCCCGGGTGCGCGTCGGCCCACGCCGCGACGGCCGCGTCGCGCGCATGCAGCAGACTTTCGATCTCCGGGCGGAATAGCCGGATCATTTCCGTGATCCAGATGTTCGCGGGCCAGGACGGATAAGCGAGATCCATGACGAAGGTATCGAGCATCGCGATGGCGTCCGCGGCCCGGTACCAGGTTTCGCCGGTGACCCAGCGGTTGGTCGTGAACAGCCGGATCGGATAGCCCGCCTGATTCATGGAAATCCCGATCAGATGGCAAAGCGCGTCGTTATCGCCTTCGGGCTCCTCTAAATCCGCCAGCGGTGCGGGCTCGATTCCCGGCGGAAATCCCTTGGGCCGCAGGAACGTGTGGAAGTGGCCGTGCTCGTGGCCGTACTTCTTGGAGCGTTCCTCCGGCGGGTGGGCGTGGTAATAGTATTGCGCGTGGGTTTCGGGGTCGTAGACGTCGCCGTTCGGGTAATGATCCCATTCGAAGAATTCGCCTTGGCCGCGCAGAATTTCTCCGACGATGTTGTCGTTCGACTTTTGCAGCACGCGATAGCATTCGAGAACGCGTTCGCCCGCTTCGGCCATACGGCCGAGGCGATTGCGGGGTAGGGTTGCGAAGTCGGTCATGGGGATGGTCGCGCCGGCGTCGGAAGCGCGTATGCTAACCGATAATGGCGATGAGGAACACCGCGGGCGCGCGGAGACGGCCCGCGGTGTTTGGATCCTCGTTCGTGTGCCGCTGAGGGAGGGCGGCCGGGGACATTATTTGCGTTTCGCCTTGCACGGATTGCAGGGGTTGCACTTCTTGGTGGCCTTGCAGGGATTGCAGGCACCGCACTTGCTTTTGGCCTTGCAGGGGTTGCAGGCACCGCATTTGCGTTTGGCTTTGCACGGATTGCAGGCACCGCACGCGGCCAGTTGGATGCCGCTGTCGGCTTTGACGGAAGCCAGCGGCAGGGCATTCGCCGCACCGACGCCGGCCAGGGTGGCGATGCCGAGAACGGCGACGGATGTTTTCAGCTTCGAATATTTGATCGGCATGGCGTTTCCTTTTTGATTGAAAAATCGATGACGGAGCGTCCGCAACGACGGGCGTTTCTAAAACGATAGCTAGAGAAGCACGGCGGTAACGGTGGCAGAGCGGGCGATGGATGGAAACTCAACTGTCTTCACATCCCCGTGAAACGCGTGTGATGGTTTTCCGAACGGTCAGCCTCCGGTTACGATCAGCCGGTAATCGGGCGTCGGATTGAGCGGACAGGAATAGACGTATTCGCCGGGCTTTAGCGTGACTTCGTAATCCTTGCTCGTGCCTTGCGTCAGGCCGCCGCCCGATACGCTCGTCTTGGTGAGTTTGTGCAGAGGGTTTTTCCAGTCGTAACCTTTCGAGCGCAACCAGAATCCGAGTTCGTAGGGTACGGTCTTGTTGGCGACTCGAAAGACGTATGTGCCGGGTTCGAGCGTGAGGGGCTTGGCGTTGCCCAAACGTTCCCGGCCGGTCCTTTCATTGATGGCCTTGCAATCCTCGGCTTTCCTGGGGTCGAAACCATGATTTTTTGCTTCGCTTTCAATGAATTGGCAACCGACCTGGGTGAGATCGATCACCTTGGGCCTGCTTGAGTCGGCCCAGGCTTGCGCCGTGACGGCGATTGCGGCGGACAGCGCGCCGAGCACGCCCGTCAATACGATTCGAGAAGAAACTTTCATCGCGTACTCCCGATGTTGATCAACAAACACAAACGCGGCGGTTTATGCGTTGTGTCATCCATAGCGCTTTTGCACGGAAGCGCGCAAATCACCTTACGATCAGGAAACCGTGATGAGTGAGTATGTGAGGATGAGGCCGATTACGACGCTTTAAAAATCTTTCCGTAACCCGGCGAGAACGGCACCGCGATGGCGAAATATTTTTTCGCCGCGTCCGGCGAGGCGAGCGTCACGGTTTGCGGCGGCGATTCCGAATCGCCGTTGCCGACTTTATCGCGCAGGATCAGTTCGTCTTTCCGCAAGACGATTTCCCGATAGATCGTCATTTCCCGGTGAGAATAACTGCCGAGGAAACCGCCGGCGTCGAAACGGTGGCAGGTTGCATGGGCGTTGTCTTCGAGGCGAAAGACGCCAAGGCCGAGGCTGGCCGGTTCGCCCGATATGATCCTCGGCGTCGCGTGCGCCCTGACCGAGCGGTAGGCGTTGCGCACGGCGAGATCGGGGGTATAGAGGCCGCTGCCCGGATCGCGCAGCCAATCGGCGCCGTCGATCCAAAGCTCGATCGCGAGCTGATCGTTGTGCGCGTGGCCGCCGCGACCCTCCTGGCCGACGGGGCCGCACCGCACGGACAGAAAAAAGCGTGGTGACCGCCAGATGAAAAGACCGAAATCCGGATAGGCGATGTTTTGCAGGCCGTCATGAATGCCGGCCTCGGACAAGGGAATATGAATTTCGGCGGCGGCCGGTTGTTGCGGGTCGTCCGCCGGCGCCGGTTTTGCGATCCGCCGGCCGAGGGGTTTCGGCGGCGCGGCACCGGCGATTTGCGCGCCGCGCGCGAGGCTTTTGACGATGGCCGCGTCCGCCCGCCCCGCGTCCGCGTGAAACCCGGCGAGATCCTCGCGCCCGAACAAGGCGTTGATCGCGGCCACCAGGGCGCGGCGGTCGAGATCGTCTTCGTCCCAATACGTTTCCGGCAGGTCGTCGCGTTCTTCCAGGGCGGGGTAACGGGCCTTCGCTTGCGCGCGGGTCAGGGCGCGATGGTTCGGCGAGAGCTTGAACAACCGGCCGCTGTCGTTGTCGCCGATCTGTACGATCGCGCCGTCCGGCTTGGTTGCGTGCATCGCGAACTCGGCCATGCGCTCGAGGCGTTCGAAGTACCAGCCCGGGAACGGCGAATCGACGGCATCGCCTTCGCGCCGGACCGGGGGATCGTAAAAGATCAACGGCGCCGGCGGCAACGGCGGTGCGTATTTCCATAACCGATGATCGTAGGACTGCAACGCTTTAAGGCGGCGCTCGCTCAAGCCGAGAACGAGAGCCGTCGCGAAAACGACCATTTCCGATGAAAGCCGATGGTAGCTCGTGGAGGCTTCGAAATTGCTCCCGTCCTCGGCGAACTGGTGTTCGACTTCGGTCACGAGATGATAAACCGCGAAGGCGAGCCAAACGTCCGTTTCCGGGGTTTGCGGCAGATAGGCGGCGGCGAACGCAAGCCCGACGACGTCGGCGAGAAAATGATTGCCGCGAAAATCCTCCGCCCATTCCAGGTTGCGCACGATGTGCCGCCCATGCGCCCACACGGCGGCGGTGAATTCGCGGGTGAAGGCTTCGTCGAATTTGTGGCCTCGGCCTTTAAACAAATCGAATGTAAGCAGCAGATTGGCCGCGCGGATCGCGACGTCCATGGTGCACGACCAATTGACGCCGAAACCCGGCGGGTTGGCCGCCAGAAAGTCCAAGGTTTGATCGGCGAATTCGCGTGCGTAGCGTTCGGGCGCCTCGAAGCCGGGCGAGTTCTGCTTGGCCGCGATGAAGGCGAGCGCCAGTTGCGGCAGATGCTGCAGCCGGGCCAATTCCCAAGGCACCTTGACGTCGGCGCCGGTGTCGTGGCCGTAGGCGATCATCGCGGCGACGCGGTTTTCCGGCCAGCGGAAGCCGGATTTGAAATCGAGGTGCCAGTCGATCGGCGTATAGCGCGAATCGATCAGGTAGCGGATTGCCGTCGCGCGGTCCCGGTTGCCCGGAGACAAGCGCTCGATCAGCTCTATGGGAAAAACATTCGGCGAAATCTTCGTGAACGGCGGGAAGCTTTTACCGTTCAGCCCCGGGCAGATCATGCCGTATTCGATGCGGCGCCAGCCGGAGCCCAAAAGATCGAATCGGTGTTCGCCGTACAGCCGGGCGAGGGCGGCCAGGGTTTCATGATCGTGCTTGAATGCGTTTGCCTCGATTCCGGTAAGACGCTGCGCCGGACCTTGCCCGGACTAGGCCGCCGGCCGAGCGGCGGCAAAGGTTTCCCGGTAATGGCTGAAGAGTTGCTTGAACG
>JAVJPD010000630.1:0-1136 GCA_040216475.1 Rhodospirillales bacterium | reverse complement strand
GGTGTGCCGGGCAATGACGGCAGGGAAAATGAAAATTATCGACTCACTTTTCAACCTTGCGAGGGCTTTCCTCCAACCGGCTTTCGATCCTGATCTCGGATTTGAGCGTGCGATGCACCGGGCATTTATCGGAAATCTCATACAATCTTTGCCGCTGCTCGGCCGTCAGATCGCCGGCAAGCTCGATGGCGACGTCGATCTCATCGACCCGGCCTTCCTTGGCTTCGCACTCGGCGCAATCCTCGGCGTGAATCTTCTTGTGCGACAGCGTCACCGTGGCGCGCTCGAGCGGGATTTTCTTGCGCTCGGCGTACATGCGCATGGTCATGGACTTGCACGCGCCGAGCCCGGCCAGCAGGAACTCATACGGCGACGGCCCGGTATCGGTGCCGCCGAAACTTTCCGGCTCGTCGGCGCGCAGGGGAAATTTGCCGTCGATGTTGATGTCGTTGGCGAACTTGCCCTGGCCCGCCTCCCGCACCACGACCGTGCCCGGCTCGGCTTCAGGTGCGACACGGTCCTGCGCCGCGCCGGGCGCGTCGATATAGCGTTCGGCCCAGGCGGCGATCACGCTGGCGACATACGCCGCATCGGCTTTTTTCGAGAGAATATGATCGGCATCGTCCAATGAGACGAAGCTTTTCGGATGCTTGGCCGCCTGGAAGATATTCGCGGCGTTGTCGATGCCAACGGTCTTATCGAGCGGCGCGTGGAAGATCAGCAAGGCTTTCCGCAAATCCGCGATCGCGTCGTGCAGCTTGCGATCCGCGATGTCGTCGAGAAACTGTTTCTTGATGCGGAACGGCCGGCCCACCAGCAAGACTTCCGCCTCGCCCTTTTCCTCGATCTCGGCGCGGGCTTCTTGGAAATGCTCGGCGACGTGCGCCGGATCGGAAGGAGCCCCAATGGTGCAGACCGCCTTGGCCTCCGGAATCTTGCCCGCCGCCGCCAGCACCGCCGCGCCGCCGAGGCTGTGGCCGATCAGGATCGCGGGGGCTTCGTGCTCGGCACGCAGGTAATCGGCCGCCGCGATCAGATCGCCGACGTTGGAGGAAAAATTGGTGTTGGCGAACTCGCCCTCGCTGGCGCCGAGGCCGGTGAAATCGAAGCGCAGCACCGCAATGCCGTGTTCCGTG
>JAVJPD010000629.1:0-1647 GCA_040216475.1 Rhodospirillales bacterium | reverse complement strand
AGACGTGTGCAAAGCAAAACCCCGATCAGCAATTCAAGTTGGAGCCGCAGCGCGGCGATTATTTTCTGATTCGCAGCGTCAGCAGCGGCAAGTGTCTCGGCGTGGCGAGCGAGGAAAAAAAGAACGGCATTCCCGTGCAGCAGTGGTCCTGCCTCGGTTACGATAACCAGTTATGGAAGAAAATCGACCGGGCCGGCGGCTGGTTCGCGCTGCGGGCGAAACACAGCGGGAAATGCCTGGACGGCGGAGAACGGCCGGACGGGGTTTTGTATCAGAACGAGTGTGCCGAGGCCCGCGCCGGTTTTCAATTTTTCCGCATGGTTCGTTGAAATCATAGATCCTTGGTTCGGGCCGGCTTCCGCCGCGATCCGCGACGTTCGGTTGTTCACGCAACCGTTGTCGCCGCCGCAAGTCTCGGCGCCGATGACGAGCACGCAGGCGCAACCGGCAAGCGGATTCCCCAGGTTCGGTCCCGGATTTCCTCGTCCGTAATCGTAAGGAGACGCCGTGTCGATAAGGAAGGAGGCTTCCGGGCCTCCTTCTTTTTTTATGATTTCGTTTTCGTCAGCTCGTACAGCGCGATGGCCGCCGTCGCGGCGACGTTGAGGCTCTCGACCTTGTCCGAAATCGGAATTTTGATCAGGTGGTCGCAGCTTTCTTGCGTGAGGCGGCGCAGGCCGGAGCCCTCGGCGCCGAGAATCAGTGCGAGCTTGCTGGTGAGATTCGCTTCGGCAACCGTTTGCGGCGCGTGAGCATCGAAGCCGACGATCCAATAGCCGGCTTCCTTAAGGACGATCAGCGCGCGCGAGATGTTCGGCACCCGCACCATGGGCACGATTTCGAGCGCGCCGGAGGCGGCTTTCGCCATCGCCGGGGTCTCGGGCGGGGCGTGCCGGTCCTGCATGATAATGAAGGCGGCGCCGAACGCGGCGGCCGAGCGCAGGGTGGCGCCGATGTTCTGCGGATCGGAGGCCTGATCGAGGATCAGAATCGGGGCGTTTCCGGCCGCTTCCGTCAGCGCGCGCGGCAGCGAGATTTCCGGCAGGGGATCGGCTTCGACCGCCAGACCCTGGTGGACCGCCCGGTTGGGGAGGATTTTATCAAGCTCCTCGCGGTCGCGAATCTCGGGCTTGGGCCGTCCGCCGGCGGCGGCGCGGGACTTGTCGACCCGGCTTTCGAGGGTTTCCGCCGATTGCGCCGCCAGCAAGATGCGGTGAACCCGCCGGCGCGGGTTGGCGATTGCCGCGAGCCCGGCGTGGATGCCGTAAATCCAATGCTTGCCGCGGGTTTCCGCCGGTTTTGCGCCGCCGTGCTGGGGTTTGCCGCCATGCGCCGGGCTGCCGCCCGGGCGCGGCCGGTTGCGCCGCGGCCCCCGGTTGGGGCCTTTGGAGCGGTTGGGGGGGCGATTGGCGCCGGTGGGGGAGTTGCGTTGATTCATGATCGGGCATACCATTAGCAGAGAATTCGGTTCTTTCAAGCGTTCTCGTCCGTTCCAGAGGGGTCGGAGGAGTGAGGCTCTTATTCATTTCTTTTTGAAGTTGACATCGGGTGGTAAATATTCATATTTCCCCGAGTTTTAGCCAGTTTTGTCGGTCCCGATGGGACGCGCCGGAGGGGTGCCCGAGTGGCTAAAGGGGACGGACTGTA
>JAVJPD010000628.1:0-2852 GCA_040216475.1 Rhodospirillales bacterium | reverse complement strand
AATCATGTGAATCCGATCTACATCAATAAGTTAGAGCCGATTCGCATGGTTGTCGAATCGCTAGTTGCCAACCATTTGGCACGGGCCAAAATGTTGCCAACCATTTGGCACGGGCCAAAATGCTGATTCCGACCAACCATGATCGGCTCTGGCATCGGCGCGAAAACGCATCAATCACGGCCGGAACGCGCCCGGAACCTATGCAGGCCCCTGAATCTCCTCTGAATCTCAGGGGCGAAACGCAGTTGACAGAAGGCGGCGGGGGCGGCTACGACAGGCCGTCTACTCGTTGAGTTTAGCCCGGTTTTCATGTGCCCAGGTGGCGGAATTGGTAGACGCGCAGGTTTCAGGTACCTGTGGCCGCAAGGTCGTGGAAGTTCGAGTCTTCTCCTGGGCACCAATTTTTAATCCGTTATCCGCACAACGGCCGGATCGATGGTTATCGGGATCGGAACGTGAAAATTCAAAATCCGACCATCACGCTGCATAAAGGCGACTTGCCCGCCAACGTGCGCTTCAAGGGAAGCGTCGCGGTGGATACGGAAACCCTCGGCTTGAATCTGGCCCGCGACGCATTGTGTCTTGTGCAGTTGTCGGGCGGCGACGGCGTGTGCCACCTGGTTCAGCTCGATCGCGGTACGTACGATGCGCCCAACCTCAAGGCGTTGTTCGCCGATCCGTCGGTAACGAAGATTTTTCATTACGCCCGCTTCGACATGGCCGCGGCTTACCGGTATCTGGATGTCGTGTGCGCGCCGGTCTATTGCACCAAGATCGCCTCGAAACTGGTGCGCACCTATACCGACCGACACGGCCTCAAGGATCTGTGCCGGGAGCTGTTGGGATTCGATCTTTCGAAGGAGCAACAGTCCTCCGATTGGGGTGCGGCCAAATTGAGCAAGGAACAGAAAATCTACGCGGCATCGGACGTGCTGTATCTGCACGCGATTCGCGAGAAATTGGATATGATGCTGGCGCGCGAATCGCGCCTGGACCTGGCCCGGGCCTGCTTCGGCTTTCTCGAAACCCGGGTGGCGCTCGACGTTCAGGGCTGGGGCGAGGACGACATTTTCGCCCATTAGCCGATCATCGAAAACTCCCTGATTTTATTGATTTTTTTAAGGTTTTGCCGCATAGTACCCGGGTCGCGGGAGACCCCTGGTCAAGTGCTGGTGCCTCTGCGGCGGGATTGCCTTCAGGCTTGAATCCTGGTCTTTTCAACCTCTGAGTCGAAGTGTTGAAAGCTGTAAACGCCAAAATTCTCGTGGCCAACGCGACGGATAACATGACACCGCCTAAAACCAATGCGCAGCCCCGTTCGCAGACGCCCCCATCGGACGTACTGCCGTCGGACGCGCCCGCTTCCGACGTATTGGTGGCCCGGCGCGTCCTCGAATTGGAAGCAGCCGGTTTAAGCGACTTGGCCGCCAGCCTCGACGGCGGCTTCACCCGGGCCCTCGGCCTGTTGGCGGGGGTCGAAGGCCGGATCGTGGTGACCGGTATGGGCAAGAGCGGGCATATCGCGCGCAAGATCGCCGCGACTCTGGCCTCCACCGGCGCGCCGGCGATGTTCGTGCATCCCGCCGAGGCGTCGCACGGCGATCTCGGCATGATCACGGACCGCGATGCCGTCATGGCGCTGTCGAATTCCGGCGAAACGGCCGAGCTGGCCGATCTGGTTGCGTACGCCAAACGGTTCGAGATTCCGCTGATCGGCATCACCAGCGGTGCGAACAGTGCGCTCGCGAAGGCGGCCACGGTCGCGCTGATCTATCCCGGCAGTCAGGAAGCCTGCCCGATGGGCTTGGCACCGACCACCTCGACCACGGTGATGCTGGCGCTCGGCGATGCCATCGCGGTCGCGCTGCTCGAACGCAAGGGGTTTTCGTCCGAGGATTTTCACGCCCTGCATCCCGGCGGTAAATTGGGCCAGCGGTTGCTGAAAGTCTCGGATATCATGCATGGCGGCGAGGCCTTGCCGCTGGTGACCCCGCAGACTTCGATGGCGGACGCCATCTTGATTATGACGGAAAAAAGCTTCGGCTGCGTCGGCGTCATCGACGATGCCGGCAGGCTGCTCGGGGTCGTCACGGACGGCGATTTGCGCCGGCGGATGAGCGCGGATCTTCTGAGCCTCAAGGTCAGCGACGTGTTCACGCCCGGCGGCAAGACCATCCGGAGCGATGCCCTGGCGAGCGAGGCCGTGCATTTCATGAACGTGAACAAAATCACCAACGTGTTCATCGCCGAGGGTGAAAAGCCCATCGGCATTCTCCATATACATGATTGTCTACGGGCCGGTGTTGCATAAAAGGAAAGAGCAGGCATTGACGGATCCGGACGGTATCCAGAAAAGCGCGGCGGCCGAAGCGCCCGAGCCGTCGAGAGCATCCGCGCCGGACATGTCGGCCGCGCCGCGGCCACGTTCGAACGGCACCCAGCGCCATAGCCGTTTCGTCTACAGAATGAAGGTGATTTTGCCCCTGGCGGCGGTGCTCATCCTCGTGCTGATCATGGCGTGGCCGCACCTGCGGATGAAGGACAACCGTTTTCGGATCGGCTTTACGACCATGAAACTGACCGGCAGCCAGGACAAAAGCATGATCAACCCGCGGTTCCTGGGAACCGATAAAAAGACCAAGCCGTATACCGTGACGGCGGATTTGGCGAAAAATCTCATTGCCGACGAAACGATGCTCGAATTGGAAATGCCGAAGGCGGACATGACCCTGGATGACGGATCGTGGCTGGTTCTAACGGCCAACACCGGCGTGTACGACAAAAACAAGAAATTGCTGGAATTGCGAAATAAAGTGAACCTGTTTCACGATTCGGGTTACGAGTTCCGCACG
>JAVJPD010000627.1:0-1808 GCA_040216475.1 Rhodospirillales bacterium | reverse complement strand
GAGGCTTTCTTGATTTCGGCGATCAGGCCGTATCGCCCGTGCGCGGTCGCGTACTCGAGGCTTCTCACGAAGCCGCGCGGCGGGGCCGCCGCTTTCGCCGTGTCGGCCACCATGCCGAAATGAACGCGGCCGCGGCGTTCGGCCACGTGGGCGCGCTTGTCCTTGCAGATTTTGTCCAGCACGTCGCTCATCCGCCGACCTCGTCGAGCAATTCCTTGGGTAAGGATGAATTCGTGATTTCGACGAGTTTATCAAGGGTCGCGCGGGCTTTGCCATCGTCAATGGCGCGCGCGGCCAGGGCGACGCCTTCCTTCAACGTCTCGGCCCTGTCGGCGACGATCAGCGCCCCGGCGGCATTATACAGCACCGCGTCGCGGTACGGCCCGGCCGTCCCGGCGAGCAGGTCCTTCACGGCGGCGGCGTTGAAAACCGGCGTGCCGCCGCGAAGATCGTCGAGGCTTACCCGTTCGAGGCCGGCCTCTTCGGGGGTGACCTGAAAGGTCGTGACGTGTCCGTTTTCGAGCGCGGCAACGTAAGAAATGCCCGTCGTGGTCATTTCGTCGAGGCCGTCCTCGCCGTGAACGATCCAGGCCTTTTGCGTGCCCAGGTTGCCGAGTACCCGGGCGAGGGGTTCGATCCATTTGCGGGCGAACACGCCGGTGAACTGGCGTTTGACCCCGGCCGGATTGGTCAGCGGGCCGAGCAGATTGAAGATCGTGCGCACGCCAAGCTCGCCACGCGCGGCGGCGACGTGCTTCATCGCGGTATGGTGGCGCGGCGCCATCATGAAGCCGATCCCGGCCTCGCGCATGGCCCGGGCGACGAGCTCGAACGGCGCGTCCAAGTTGACACCGAGTTCGCGCAGCACGTCGGCCGAGCCGGATTTCGACGACAGCGCCCGATTGCCGTGCTTGGCGACGGGAACCCCGCACGCCGCGACGACGATGGCCGCGCCGGTCGAGATGTTGTAGGTGCCCGCGGCGTCGCCGCCGGTGCCGACGATGTCGATGGCGCCCTCGGGCGCCTTGACCGGTTCGGCCTTGGCGCGCATCGCCCGGACGGCGCCGGTGATCTCGTCCACGGTTTCGCCGCGCAGGCGCAGCGCCATCAGAAAGCCGCCGGTTTGCGCCGGGGTGGCCTGGCCCGACATGAGAAGATCGAACGCGGCTTCGGAGTCCTCCGCGCTCAAGGCCCGGCCGTCCGCGATCAAGGCCAGGATGTCCTTGAAGTCTCGCGCGGGGCCGCTCATGCCGCTTGTTTCCTGCCGCCGCCGGCGAGGCGGATGAAGTTCTGCAATATCTTATGGCCGTTTTGCGAGGCGATGCTCTCGGGATGGAACTGCACGCCGTAGACCGGCAGATCGCGGTGCTGCAGCCCCTGAATCACGCCGTCGTCGCTGGTCGCCGTGATTTCGAGGCAATCGGGGAATCCATCGGTGTCGACCATCAGGGAATGATAGCGGGTGGCGGGAAAGGGGCTCGGCACGCCCTCGAACACGCCGGTGCCGGTGTGGCTGATCTGGCTGACCTTGCCGTGCATGGGCTTGGGCGCGCGCACGACCGTGCCGCCGAAATATTGGCCGATGGCCTGATGGCCCAAGCAGACGCCGAGGATCGGTACCGTTTTATGGGCCTTGCCGATGAGATCGAGGCAGATGCCGGCGCGGTCGGGATCGCACGGGCCCGGCGAGATCACGATGCCTTCGGGCTTGAGCGCCAGCGCCGTGTCGGCGCCGAGCGCGTCGTTGCGGCGCACCTCGACCGTCACGCCCAATTCCCCGAGGTAATGGCGCAGGTTGTAGGTGAAGC
>JAVJPD010000626.1:0-2816 GCA_040216475.1 Rhodospirillales bacterium | reverse complement strand
CTGTTGGCCTGCATGTGATGGAATACGGATGCCCAGTTCGGATAGGGCCGGAACCAGTCGGTAAAACGGGCCTGCAATTCCGTTAAGACGCGTTCGTCGGCTGTTTGTTCTTTTTCCGCGGCCTTTTTCTGCTTTTCCGATCGAAACACGTATGAGGGCGGCCGCGGGGTGAGGAGAATAAGAACGGATTTCTGAAAATCGGTCGTGGTCTTCTTGGAAAAAAGATATTGCAGCCCCGGAACGTCCTGCAGGCCGGGCACGCCGTCGCGGTTGCGTTCGGTTTCCTTCTCGCTCAAGCCGCTGAGAATCAGGGTTTCGCCGAAATTCATAACGACATTGGCATTGACGTTGGTTTTCGTCGTGTCGATGCGGAAGGTGAACGTGATCGAGGTCGTATTCGGCGTGGACAGGAAGGTCCGTTCGGCGAATACCTTCAACTGAATCTTGCCGTTCGGCAGGAAGACCGGCGTCACGTTCAATTTGACGCCGATTTCCTTGTCGATATTGATGGTCGAGCCGCTGTCGCCGCCGCCGACGGCCGCCGCCGTGATGGCCGTGCCGGAGAAGAATTGTGAGGGCTGGCCCGACAGGGCAACCAGAGTCGGGCGTGCCAGGATTTCGTTGCGGGTCGTGTTCGCGTTGGCGATGTTCAGCGAGTACGTGATGCTCGGAATGTTGAGTTGTTTCGTGATCGTCGATTGGATCGATCCGGTGTTGTCCGTGTTCAGGCTTTGCAGGCTGAAAGCCGGAGTGCCGCTCGATGCGCCGAACTGGATCGACAGGCCGCTGAGCAGATTCACGCCCTTGCTGGAGGTGACGTTTTCCTCGGTGCGGATGATGACCACGTCCACGATCGCCATTTTATTGGTGTTCTCGGCCTGCGTTCCCGCGGCGGCGCCCGTGGCGGCGTCGGCATTGAGCGAGGGGGCCGGCGCGAGCGGCGCCGAAGGCGAGCCGAGACTCGGCGCCGGTTCGAATTGCGCCGGCTGATGCCGATTGTATCGATCGTAGAAGCGTTTCCAGCCGGTCAGCCGTTGAGTCACGAAGGCGACCTGCTGCGGGTTTTTGGCGACCTCGGCGTAGCGTTTCAGGAAACCGTTCGATGCGTCGCCGCGTCCGAGGGCGGCCATGACGACGGCCGATGCCCGCAAGCCCAGAGGGTCGTCCTTCTTCAGTTCCAGTAGTCTTTTCAGGGCGCCCGCCGCCGTTACCGGGTCCCTGGCGTAGTAGGACGAAAAGGCGAGATTGTAAAACAGGTCGGGATCGTCGCTTTTGTAGAAGACGGCGTCGGCGAACTTCTTTTGGGCATCCGCGTAAAGCCGCTGATCGAGGTAAAGAAGGCCGAGGTGATAATGCGCGACCCAGTTGGTCGGGTCGAAGCGAACGGCGAGTTTGTAGCCTTCCTCGGCCAGGGCGAACTTCGACGAATCCCCCCGATTGGCGATCAGATGATAGGTGTAGCCGTTTAGGAACTGAAGGTATGAATTGTTGATCTCGAGCTTGAGCGCCCGGTTGAACGCTTTCGAGGCGACGTCCAATTGGTCCGCATCGAGCGCCCGGATGCCTTCGGCGGCGATCTTTTGCCGGGACGTTCTGATCTTGTCGGCGGGAATGAACTGGGAAATTTTGACGGACGGCGAGCGGATTTGCTGTTCTTCTCCGCCGAAAAGGGACGGCGGGGAATCGAGGGACGCGCATCGCGTCAGCGTCAGCAGGACAAACGCGCTCGTCATGCAGGCGCGGGCAACCTTTTTCCCGGCATTCGGGCCGGGGTGGTTTCGCGGGCTTATGCTGAACGGATACGCCATGGTTTAATAAAACAGAAAATCCAGAACCTGACGGAGGCGGTTTTCGTGGGATTGATAGTCGGTCCACTTTTCCAGCGTCACGTCGCCGGTGCGGAATTCCCGATACAAACTGTTGGCCTGCATGTGATGGAAAATCGACGCCCAGTTCGGATAGGGGCGGAACCAGTCGCTATAGCGGGCCTGCAATTCGGATAGAACCCGTTCCCCTTCCGTTTGCTTCTCCTTGGTTTCCGATTTTTGCCTTTCGTTTTGAAAGACATATGACGCGGGGCGGGGCGTCAGCAGAATGAGCACAGACTTTTGGAAGTCGTTCGTCGTCGCCTTCGAGGTGAAGTATTGCACGAGCGGGATATCCTGCAGCCCCGGCACGCCGTCACGGCGCCGCTCGGTTTCCTTTTCGCTGAGGCCGCTCAGGATCAGCGTTTCGCCGAAGTTCATGACGACGTTGGCGTTGACGGTGGTCTTGGTGGTGTCGATCCGCAAGGTAAACGTGACCGACGTCGTGTCCGGCGTGGACAGGAAGGTGCGTTCGGCGTTGACCTTGAGGCGAACCCGGCCGTCCTTCAGGAACGCCGGTACGACGCTGAGTTTCACGCCGATTTCCTTTTCGATGTTGATGGTCGCGCCGCTGGTACCGCCGCCGACGGCGGCCGCGGTGACGGCGGTGCCCGAGAAGAAATTCGATTCCTGACCCGAAAGGGCGATCAGGGTCGGGCGCGCGAGAATCTCGTTGCGCGAGGCGTTGGCGTTGGCGATGTTCAACGAATAGGTGACGCTCGGGATCGACAGTCGCTTGGTGATCGTTTGCGTGTTGGGGCCGTCGGCCTCGGTCTTGGTTTCGGTGAAGATGAAGCCGCCGCTGGTGCCGCCGAACTGTACGCTCAGGCCGTTCAGCAGGTTGACGCCCTTGTTGGTGGTGACGTTTTCCTGGGTGCGGATGATGACGACGTCGACGATCACCATTTTTTGGGCTTCGGCGGTCAGCACCGCCGGGGCCGCGCCGGCGGC
>JAVJPD010000625.1:0-1090 GCA_040216475.1 Rhodospirillales bacterium | reverse complement strand
GCAGGCCCATGTGGGAATCGCCCATTTCGCCTTCGAGTTCGGCGCGCGGCACCAGGGCGGCGACCGAGTCGATCACCAGCACGTCGACCGCGCCCGAGCGCACCAGCGTATCGGCAATCTCGAGCGCCTGTTCGCCGGCATCGGGCTGGGAAATCAGCAGTTCCTCGACGTCGACGCCGAGTTTCTTGGCATAAATCGGATCGAGAGCATGCTCGGCGTCCACGAACGCGCAGGTGCCGCCCTTCTTTTGGGCTTCCGCGACCGCATGCAGGGCCAGGGTCGTTTTACCGGAGCTTTCGGGCCCGTAAATCTCGATGATGCGCCCGCGCGGCAGGCCGCCGATGCCGAGCGCGATGTCGAGGCCGATGGAACCGGTCGAAACCGCGTCCGCCTCGACCACTTCGCGCTGGCCGAGCTTCATGATGGAGCCTTTGCCGTAAGCCCGCTCGATCTGGCCGAGAGCGGCTTCCAGCGCTTTACCCTTATCCATATTATCCCTTTCCGGCATCCGGACGACGGTTCCTGTCGATTTCCCCATGGTGCGATCCTCCTTGAATCCTATCTGCTGTCAAGCGGCGTCGGAGTTCGCAATGTACTTGTTTTGTTCTCATTGGCAAGAAGAATTTTAATCCGTTGTTTTTATTTAATAATTAACGCCATGTTCCGGAAGTGTTCTGGCCGAATCGGCGGCAAATGGATTCCCGGTTCGGTCATTCCGGATGGGTCAGCGGAAATTTTTTGCCGATTGCGGATTCTATTATTTTACGATGAAGGCGGCATTAATCACCAAATAATGGCCGTTTTATAGGGATTTGATAGGTGGCCTCAGTGTCGTCAATGTTGTTACGGGGCCGCCAATCGCAAATCGTGATGAATCAAACCCTTATAACCACGTGAAGTTTTTTGGCGACATGATTGACGACATATTAACAATCACTGCCCGGAAGGGTCTGAAAGGCTTTTTTTAAAGATTTAATAAACTCCGATTTATTTGTTCTTCCATCCTTCATCGCCTGGCGCATCATAGCTTCCAGCTTATTATATTCGGCTGCTAAGTACCGGGCTTGAAAGTTCAAATTCGCATCTTTCC
>JAVJPD010000624.1:0-4432 GCA_040216475.1 Rhodospirillales bacterium | reverse complement strand
GAACGGCGTGTTCACGTCGGCGTCGGCCATGACGTAATTGGAAAACGCGAACAGAACCAGGCCGATCATGATCATATAATGGTGCTTGACCCGGTCCGCGAGCCGGCCGGAAAAGGGGATCAGCATGACCAGAACGATACCGGCGGGAATCAAAACCGAGCCGGCGCGGGTCGGTGTGTAATTCTGAATGGTCTGCGTGAAGACGGGAATCGCGTAGTTGGTGGCGAAGTTACCGGCGCCGAACACGAATGCGATCATCATGGCGGCGGTGAAGCGGGGATTGAGAAACAGGGTCGGGTCGAGCAGCGGGTTGCGGATATGCAGTTGCGAATAGACGAATGCGGCCGCGGCCATGAAGCCGATCAGGAACATGATCAGAATGCCGTCCGATCCCCAGCCCCACCGCTGGCCGTTGCCGATGGCGCTCATCAGGCAGACGAGAGACACGCAAAGCAAGATGAATCCGGTCCAGTCGAACGACGGCAGGCGCGTTGCGAGCTTGCGTGTCGGCATGAACAAGAGGCCCATGAGAAAGGAAAGTCCGACCAGCGGCAGGGGCGCGATGAAGATGTGCCGCCACGTCAGCGCGTCGATGGTCAGGCCGCCGATGAACGGCCCGAAACTCGGTGCCATGGTGATGCCCATGCCGAACAGGCCGATGGCGAAGCCGCGCCGATTCTCCGGGAACACCGAAATGATCGTCGCCAGCACCAGCGGCTGGATGACGCCGGCGGTAAAACCCTGCACGATGCGCCCGGCGATCAGGATTTCGATGTTCGGCGTCACCGCGCACACGAGCGAACTGACGGTGAAGAGAATCAGGGTGAGACAGTAGGCGTAACGCTCGCCGAAGGCGTTGACCATCCAGCTGTTCATGAGCTGCCCGGTGACCATGGTCGCGATGAAGGCCGTGGCGGTCCATTGCGCGATATCCTGGCCGACGCCGAAGGCGCCCATGATGCTCGGCACGGCGACGTTGATCATGGTCGCCGAAAGAATGACGGAGATGGTTCCGGAAAGTCCCGAAATCGCGACGAGCCAGCGATACGCCGGCGTGATGCCCGCGACGTCCTGGTCGATCGCCGTCAATTCGGTTTAGCCGCCTGTGCCGCCTCTGCCGGTGAGTCGATGTCGATCTTGATGACGACCATCATGCCGGGGCGCAGTTGGCGGCCCTCCTGGTCGATGGCAATCCGAACGGGAAGCCGTTGCGTGATTTTGGTGAAGTTGCCGCTCGGATTCGGCGTCGGGAGAAGCGCGAATTCGCTGGTCGTCGAGTCGCCGATGGATTTGACCCGGCCTTTGAATTTCTTGTCCGGATAGGCATCGATGGTGATTTCCACCTCATGCCCGATTTCGAGTTTGCGAATCTCGGTTTCCTTGATGTTGGCTTCGATCCAGATTTTCTTGGGGTCGTGAATCAGGGCCAGCCGCTGACCGGGCGTGATGTATTCGCCGGCATCGACGAATACCCGGTCGACCACGCCGTCGATCGAGCTTTTGATCGTGCGGTCGTTCAGGTCGAGTTTCTGATTGGCGATCTTGGCCCGGTACTCGCCTTCCTTTTGCAGCATGACGTTCAGCTCGGCGGTGAGAACATCGAGCTTCGCGCGTTCGGCCTGAGCTTCCTGGAGCTTGGCTTCGGCGGTGTTGCGCGCGGCGATCGCCAGGCTGTATTCCCGATCGAGCCGCTGGTGCGCGGTTTCGGCGAGATCGAGCTGGCGCCGGGAAATCACCTTACGGGCGAACAGTTTTTGCGAGCGCTTCAGTTCGCGGTCCGCCAGTTCGAGCTGCGGCTTGAGCGAGGAGACGGCCACTTTCGCGGTTTCCAATTGCGCCCGCTCGGACTTCAAGCGGCTGGATGTCTGCTTGTCGACCAGATGGCGGTCCGCTTCGAGGCGCTTGCGTTCGGCCAAGGTGCCTTGCAGCTGCGCTTCCAGTTCCTCGATACGGATGCGCGATTCGCGGTCGTCGATCTTAACAAGGATGCTGCCCTTCGCAATCTTGTCGCCCTGGCTGACGCCGATATTGGCGACCCATCCGGATACGCGGCTGGAAACGGTGATCAGGTCGGTTTGGATTCGGGCATCGACCTCGTGGACGTATGCCAGCCGGTCGTGCACCTCGATGCTGCCGAACACCAGCGCGAAGAAGGCGACGGCGCCGATGATCATATATTGCCAGCGCGGTCGCTTGCGGCTGAGCTTGGAAACGGGCGGGGGGGATTCTTTCTCTTTGGCTTCGCTAGCCGTGTCGTCTTTTGATTGTTGATTGGTGTCTGGCATTTACGAGCGTGATCCTTCTCGCGGACACGCGGCCCGCTTGTCGTGGAAGCGAATACCGTTTCCACAAAGAAATCGATTGAGGACGGATAATCGACAAATCCTACGCCGATCCTATTTGGGTGTCAAAGATTGTGTGTTTTCAGGCTTTTTTGCCGATTTTCGGTTCCTCGCCCTTAAGTAGGCGCCGGATATTGGCATGATGGCGGACGATGCCCATGCCGGCCAGGATCGCTGCCAGCGCGGTATGGTGGCCGGTATCGAGCCAATACATGTAGGCCGGCGCTGCCACGAGGGCCAGCAGCGTGGCCAGGGATGAGATTCTGAAAATCGCGGCGATGATCAGCCAGGTCAGGCAGGTCAGCAGGCAGACGGGCCAGGAGGCGGCCAGGAGCACGCCCAGCGTCGTCGCGAACCCCTTGCCGCCGTTGAACCGGAGCCAAACCGGAAAGTTGTGGCCGAGCACCGCGCCGAGGCCGGCGGCGAGTCCCGGCGTCGTTCCGAGGTGGCTGAAGGCCCAAACCGCGAGCGCGCCCTTGCCGACGTCGGCGATCAGGGTCGCGGCCGCGACCGCCTTGTTGCCGGTGCGCAAAACATTGGTGGCGCCGATGTTGCCCGAGCCGATTTGGCGGACATCGCCCATGCCCGCCAGCCGGGTGAAAATCAAGCCGCTCGGCACGGAACCGAGGAGATAACCGCCCAAAGACGCCGCGAGATAGATTAAAAGCAGATCGAGTTCGCCCCCGGACATGGATCAGCCTTCCTGTTCGTAGACAGTACGGCCGTCGATGACGGTGCGCACGATCACGCCTTGGACGAGGCGGCCGTCGAAGGGTGTGTTCTTCGATTTGCTGACGAGATTGTCGGCTTCGACCTGCCAGCCCCGTTCGGGATGGAAAATCGTCAGATCGGCGGGGCGGCCTTTTTCGAGTTTTCCGGCTTTCAGGTTCAGCAGTTCCGCCGGTGCCGAGGTCAGCAGTTTGAGGGCGTCGAGCAAGGACATCTTGCCGTTGTGGTGCAGCTCCAGGGAAACCGGCAGCAGGGTTTCGAGGCCGACGCCGCCGAACGCAGCTTGCGCGAAGGGCACGCGTTTCGATTCCTCGTCCTGGGGCGCGTGATCGGAAGCGATTACATCGATGGTGCCGTCGCAAAGCCCCTCGACGATGGCCAGGCGATCCTCCTCCGTGCGCAACGGCGGCGACAGCTTCGCGAACGAACGGTAATCGCCGATCGAGAGTTCGTTCAAGGCGAAATACGGCGGCGCCGTATCACAGGTGACGTTCATGCCGCGGGCCTTCGCCCAGCGGATGATGTCGACGGATTCGGCCGTCGACAGATGCGCGACATGCAGCCGCCCGCCGGTCATTTCGGCGAGGCGCAGGTCCCGCTCCACCATGATGATTTCGGCCTCGCGGGGCATGCCGCTCAGGCCCAGCCGGGTCGCCAGTTCGCCGGCGTTCATATCGCCGCCGTCGGACAGGCTATGCTCCTCCGGGTGCTGGATGATCATCAGCCCGAAGGTGGCGGCGTAACTCAGGGCGCGGCGCATGACCTGGGGATCCTTGACCGCGGTGATGCCGTCGGTGAACGCCAAGGCGCCCGATTGCGCCAGCAGTCCGAGTTCCGCCAGTTCCCGGCCGGCCAATCCCTTGGTGATGGCGCCGTAGGCGTAGACTTTGGTGAGGCCGAGCAGGCGGGCCCGGCGGGCCATGAACTCGACAACCGACATGTCGTCGATGACGGGCTGGGTGTTCGGCAGGCAGACCATGCTGGTGATCCCACCGGCGACGGCGGCGGCGCCGTCGGAGGCGATGGTGCCTTTGTGTTCGTATCCCGGTTCGCGCAACTGCACGCGTATGTCGACCAGTCCGGGACATAGACACAATCCGGCGCAATCGACGGTTTCGATGCCGTCCGGCACGCCGTCGGCAAACAGGTCCGGGCCGAAATCCGCGATCAGTTCGCCTTCGCACAGGACGGCGCCGGGGGCATCCAGCTTCGAGGCCGGATCGAGCAGGCGGGCGTTTACGAACGCCGTGCGTTTCGAAGGGGAGTCGCTCTTAAATGCCATCGCTTCGCCCCGGGATCGGCAGGTTGGCGGTGAGAATTTCCAGGCAGGCCATGCGGACCGCGACGCCCATCTCGACCTG
>JAVJPD010000623.1:0-3262 GCA_040216475.1 Rhodospirillales bacterium | reverse complement strand
GCGTGTGCCCCGGCGTGTGCCCGGGCGTGTGTTCGGATTTTTCGACGACCTGCTGCCAGCGCTCCCATGGCCAGGTTTTGTTGACCGCGTCTTTGGTGTTGGGTTCGATGAAGACGATCGGCGCGGTTAAATCCTTTGCCGCCGCTTCGGCTTGTTCGAGTTCCCCGTCGGTGAAGAAAAATTCGCCGCGGGTGGCTTGAAAATCCGGATTGTAAGCGAATTTCGAGCGCACGCTGAGACCGTTATCGGTCAAGCCTTTCCGGCTTCTGCCGTAGTTGATGTAGGGCCGTCTTCCGGGAAACACCGGCACGACGATGAGATCTTCCGCGTCTTCGCCGGGTTGCAGGATGTTCGGGTTGTTTTCGTAAACGCTCGACCAATGGAGCCTGGTCTTGCCTTTCTCGTTTTGAAACGGATTGTCGGGATCGGCAAAGACCACTTTCGCGTGCGGGTGTTCCTCGCGGGCCCGCTTCGCCAAGCCCGTTGCCATGATGTCGTCGCCGTAGCCCATAGTCGGTAATGCTCCTTAGGTATTAGGTAAATTCCGTTATCGAGTCGTATCCGGCTTGAACGCCGCCAGAGAATCGGCGACGCGGCTGAAAACCTCCGTCCAATCTCCGGCGGTGCGTTGCCGGAACAGGCGCATGGCAGGATACCAGGGCGAGTCCTCGCGTTCCAGCATCCAGCGCCAATCCGGCGAGGGCGGCAGCAGCGTCCATGTCGGTACGCCCAGCGCGCCCGAGAGATGCACCGTCGAATTATCGACCGAGATGACGAGGTCGAGCGCCGCGATTTGCGCGGCGAAAGCGTCCATGTTCTCGAGCGGGTTGGCGGAATCGTCGAATAAAACCGAGCAGCCGCTTTGCTGGGAGAATGCGTCGAGTTCCGCTTTCACGTCGCCGTATTGCAGATTGATAAAGGCGCAATCGGGCGTGGCCAGTACGGGCCGCCAGAGATCCAGCCCGGCGGTGCGGGCGGCGCCGAGCTCCGCGTTGCCGCTGCGCCAGGAAATGCCGATCAGGCGCTTGCCGGAATACAGGCGTCGATAGCGTGCCCGGAAGGCCGATGTGTCGGCATCGTCGGCCTTGAGATAGCCGATGCGTTGCGGGAACGACTCCGGCGCCGGCCGGTAGCGTTGTCCGAGGCTGCCGGTCGCAACCTGTATATCGGCGTCGGCGTCGAGGAGTTCGCGCGCGGGAGAATCCTGCCGGGCGACGAAACCGATCGCCGGAAACGACCGTTCGAACAGCGGTTTCAATCGCGGCGCGCATTCGACCGTGAGCGAGGCGGCTTCCCCGGCGAGATCGCCGAGCATGCTGGCGAACATGATTTCGTCGCCGATGCCCTGTTCGCCCCAGGCGATGACGCGTTTGCCGGCGAACGGCCCGCCGTTCCATTCCGGTTGCGGTAGGCCGCGCTTCGGCGCGCCGAATTCCTGCCAGCGCCAGCGCCAGGCGTATTCCCGCCAGCCTTCGTCGAGGCGCCCTGCCAGCAGCAACGCCAGCGCCAGATTGAAATGCGCGTTCGGGTTTTCGGGATCGCGGGCCAGCGCGTTGCGGTAGGCATCGACGGCCTGATCGGGACGGGCCCGGGCCTTTTCGATATTGCCGATGGTAATGAAGGCGCCGGCGTGATCGGGCTTTGAATTGCGTGCCCGTTCGGCGGCTTGCATGGCGGCGTCCGTCTCGCCGAGGGCCAGCAGAGCCTGGGCGAGTCCGTTGTGGGCCGGTGCCAGGGTATCGTCGAGGGCGACGGCGCGCCGGTAACAGGTTTCGGCGCCGCCGTGGTCGCGTTTGCGGGCGAGGACGTTGCCGAGGTTGACCTGCAAGGCGGCGTCATCGGGGGCCCGTTCCCCCGCCTCGCGAAAACACGACTCGGCGTCGTCGAGATATCCGTTTTTGGCCAGAAGCGTTCCGAGGGCGTTCAGGGTGCCGGTGTCTTCCCGATCGCGCTCATGTGCGTTCCGATAAGCATCGATCGCGTCGTCCGGGCGGCCGAGTTGTTCGTAAACGCGCCCGAGATTGAAAAAGGCTTCAGGATTGTCCGGTTCCGCGCGGCTCGCCCGGTTCAGGCAATCGGCGGCGGCATCGGCGTGCCCTTGGCTGAAACGGATGAAGCCCATCAGTTGCAGGCCGTAATAATGGCCGGGCGCGGCCTTGAGCAGTTTATCGCAGGCGCTTTCCGCTTCCTCCAGCCGGCCGTTTTGAAACGCGCGGCCGGCCTCGGCGAGAAGGCTCTGTATCTCGGGCGTGTTATCGGTCATGACGAACGGCGTTGTCGGACGAGGTTTTTCAAGTCATCGCCGACGGTCTCGAAAACGCTTTCCCAGGCGCCGAGTTTTTCCTGCCGGATCAAGCGCATGCTCGGATACCAATAAGAGGTTTCCTCGTTTTGCAGCCAACGCCAATCGGGCGCGGCGGCGAGCAATGTCCATGCCGGCCGGCCGAGCGCGCCGGCGGCGTGAACGGTCGAGTTGTCGATGGATATGGTCAAATCGACGGCGGCCAGTTGTGCAAGGAAAATGTCCATGTCCGTCAACGGGTCGACCTCGTCGTCGCAATGAATGCCGATGCCGGTTTCCCGTTCGAACGCGTCGAGAAACGGTTTGACCTTGCCGTATTGCAGGTTGACGAAGAAGCAACCGGGGCACGTCAGGATCGGTTCCCACAAGTCGATTTCGGCGCTGCGTTTTTCGCCGACGAACTGATTGCCGCTCTTCCATGACAGGCCAACGACGAACGCGCCGTTGCCGAGGCTCCGGTATTTCTCGCGCAAGCGCTCGGCGTCGTTCGACTCCGGTTTGATATAGCCGCTATGTTTCGGAAACGCCGACAGATCGGGGCGCAGATAGGCGCCGAGGTCGCCGCAGGGAACTTGGTAATCGATGGCCGGGTCGGTCAAAACCGGATTGGGCGGGTTGTCGCGGGCATAGGCCTTGATGCCGGGAAAAGAGCGTTCGAAGACCGGCACGAGACGGCGGTCGCATTCGACCGAGACGCTTTTCGCCCGTTCGATGAGATCCGGGAACATGCCGGCGAACATGAGCTCGTCGCCGATGCCTTGCTCGCCCCAAACGAGTATCGATTTCCCGTCGAGATTTTCGCCGTGCCAGCGGGGTTGTTCGAACGGTCTGGGGACGCTTTTTTCGAAGCCGTTCCATTGCCAGCGCGTTTGGTATTCGCGCCAACCGTCCTGGAAGCGGCCGTGCTTCAGCAGCGCCAGGGCGTAGTTGCTGCGCACGTCCATCAGGTCCGGCTTTAGG
>JAVJPD010000622.1:0-5440 GCA_040216475.1 Rhodospirillales bacterium | reverse complement strand
CGAAATCGAGGGCCGCGAGGACGGCGCGCCGCCGCCGGTCGATCTTTCGGCCGAGCGCAAAAACGGCGATCTGGTGCGAAGCCTGATAGAGGCCGGACGCGTCACCGCGTGCCACGACGTGTCCGACGGCGGCATCGCCGTCGCGCTCGCCGACATGGCCATCGCCGGCAACATGGGCGCCGAAACCGACATTCCCGGCGATGCCCCCGGAGACATCGCCCGGCTGTTCGGCGAGGATCAGGCGCGCTATATTCTGGCCACCGATGATCCGGATGCCGTGCTGGCGGCGGCCGAAAAGGCCGGCGTTTCCGCCCGGGTTCTGGGCCGGACCGGCGGCCAGCGGTTGACGGTGGGCGATACCATCGCCATATCCGTAAGCGAGTTACGCAGCCTGCACGAGAATTGGCTGCCCGATTACATGGCGGGCCCGTAAGCCGCCTTTAAACCCGAGCGGAAAGCGAAGGAGACATTAAACATGGCGATGAGCGCCGATGACATCGAAGGCCTGATCAAGGAGGCTTTCCCCGACGCCGAGGTCGCGATCGACGACCTGGCCGGCGACGGCGATCACTACGCGGCCAAGGTCGTCTCCGGCGCGTTCGCGGGCAAAAGCCGCGTGCAGCAGCATCAAATGGTTTATGCCGCCCTCAAGGGCAAAATGGGGAATGAGCTCCATGCGCTGGCCTTGCAAACCAGCGCCCCGGACGGCGCCTAAGTCGAGAGTGGGGAGAAACACCGATGAACGATCATCCTAAACACGCCGAAATTCAACGCGAGGTCGAGGAAAACGACGTGGTCCTTTTCATGAAGGGCTCGCCGATGATGCCGCAATGCGGCTTCTCGGCCGCCGTGTCGCACGTGCTGTCGGCGCTCGGCGTCAAGTTCAAGGGCGTCGACGTGCTTGCCGATCCGGTGCTGCGCGACGAGATCAAGAACTTCAGCAACTGGCCGACCATCCCGCAGCTTTACGTCAAGGGCGAGTTCGTCGGCGGCTGCGACATCGTGCGCGAGATGCACGAAACCGGCGAGCTGAAAAAGCTGCTCGACGAGAAAGGCGTACAATTTGCCGAGTAACGTCCCGTTTTTAAGACATTAGAGGATGGCGCGTTTGTTCGTCCTCATGCCGTCATTCCCGCGCAGGCGGGAATCCATCTTTTCCGCGGCATGGCCCCTCGCCTGCGTGTTGTGTCCCGGGGGGTGGCGGCTCTATACAAACGCGACGCGCTCTAAAAAAGGCCGCCTCGAAAGGGCGGCCTTTTTCGTGAATTCGGAATAAATTTATCGGCTGTAGAACTCGACCACCAGGTTCGGTTCCATCTGCACCGGATACGGCACGTCGGCCAGCTTGGGCGTGCGGACGAAGGTGCCCTTGCGCTTGCCGAGATCGACGTCGACGTAATCGGGCACGTCGCGCTCGGCCAATTCGACCGCCTCGAGCACCATCGCGATGTCCTTGGACTTATCCTTGACCTCGATGAGGTCGCCCTCCTTGACGAGGTAGGACGGAATGTTCACGCGCTTGCCGTTGACCCGGATGTGGCCGTGGTTGATGAACTGGCGCGAGGCGAACACCGTCGGCACGAATTTCATGCGATACACCACCGCGTCGAGCCGGCGCTCGAGCAGGCCGACCAGGTTCTCGACCGTATCGCCGTGGCGGCGCGAGGCCTCGTCGTAATAGCGGCGGAACTGACGCTCCGTGATGTTGCCGTAATATCCCTTGAGTTTCTGCTTCGCCATCAGCTGCTGGCCGAAGTCGGACAGCTTACCGCGCCGCTGGCCGTGCTGGCCGGGCCGGTATTCGCGGACGTTGATGGGGCTTTTCGGCCGGCCCCAGAGGTTCACCCCCAGGCGGCGATTGATCTTATACTTCGACTGTATCCGTTTACTCATGATCTCACTCGTTATCCGGTAGTTGTTGTTGTCCCGATAGGCCCCTTATTCGGGGCGGGGTCCGAAGACCCGCGTTCTCGGAAATGGCTCGCTTATGCAAGAAGGCGCGGAGTATACCCAGCCCGGCTTGGATGTCAAATCGGACAAAGCCCGGATTTAGGCCGGTTCCAGCTCGGTATCCCAGTAGAGGAAGTCGCGCCAGCTTTCGTGCAGGAAATTCGGCGGAAAGCCGCGGCCGTTTTCCTGAAGCTCGAAATTGCTCGGCTCCTCGGGCGCGTGCGCCAGGTGCAGGCCGGATTCGCGCAGCAGCCGGTTGCCCTTATGAAGATTGCACGACGTGCAGGCCGCCACCACGTTGGCCCAGGTGGTCCGCCCGCCGCGCGAGCGCGGCACCACGTGATCGAAGGTCAGGTCCTCGGCGGCCGACGGTTCGCCGCAATACTGGCAGGTGAAGCGGTCACGCAGGAACACGTTATAGCGGGTGAAGGCCGGGCGCCGCGCCATCGGCACATACTCTTTAAGCGAGATCACGCTCGGCAGGCGCATTTCCCAGCTCGGCGAACACACGATCTTTTCGTATTCGGAAACGACGTTCACCCGTTCGAGGAACACCGCCTTGACCGTGTCCTGCCAGCACCATAACGACAACGGGAAATAGCTGAGCGGCCGGAAATCGGCGTTAAGCACCAGAGCAGGGTAATTTTGGGCCCCCATGAGATACTATATTCTCCCTCCAACCGCGCACGAAGAATACACATCTTGTTGTCGTTTGCCAAATACTTGAATTCCTTGGACTTACCCCGTCACCGAAGATTCATCGCCCCGTTAACCATCGATAACCTCTTGGCCGATCAGGCGAAAATCCGTTTCAGGAAATCCCGGGCCAGGCGGATTCCGTCCGGATCGATGCCGTGCCCCAAACCGGGGCGGGCATGGGCTTCCACATCAAGACCGTTTCGGCGCAACGTTTCAAGGGCCTTGCCCATGTACTCGAACGGCACGACGGCATCGGCGTCGCCGTGCACCAACAGCACCGGCGGACGCGATTTGATCTCGCCGGCCAGCAAATCGGGGCCGATCAGGATGCCGGAATAACCGAGGATGCCGGCCAAGGCTTTTTCCCGCCGCAAGCCGACGTAAAGCGACATCATGGTGCCTTGCGAAAACCCGAACAGGGCGAGCTTGTCCGCGCCGAGATTAAACCGCGCCAGCATCGCGTCGATAAACGCATCCAAAACCGGCGCCGAGCTTTGCGTGCCCTTCAGGCGCGCGGCTTCGCTGCGATCCTGCAGGCTGAACCACTGCCGCCCGAACGGCGCCATGTCGTACGGAAACGGCGCGTCGGGGGAAATGAAAACCGCGTCGGGCAGAACTTCCCGGAAATGCGGCGCGAGCCCGATCAGATCGTTGCCGTCGGCGCCGACGCCGTGCAGCAAGAGAACGATCTGTTTGGGCTCGCCTCCCGAAGCCGGAGGCATCGCGGGGCCGTTCAAGGCCGGGATATCGTTCATCGTGTCGTTCCGTTTTTTCTTGGCATAAAAAGATGACCTGAAGGCAGTCCTAAACCATCGGGCGTGGTATTGTCACGCCATGTCTGAAAGCGTTTCTCCCGCCGTCACCCGCTTCGCGCCGAGCCCCACGGGCCTGCTGCATCTCGGCCACGCCTACGCCGCATTATTCGCCCACAGGGCGGCGCGGGAAACCGGCGGGCGGTTTCTGCTGCGCATCGAGGACATCGACACCGGGCGCTGCCGCCGCGAATTCATCGATGCGATTTACGAAGATCTCGCCTGGCTCGGGATCGATTGGGAAAAACCGGCGCGCCGCCAGTCCGAACACTTCGCCGATTATAAACGCGCGCTCGAGGCGTTGGAAAAGATGCGCGTTCTTTATCCCTGCTTCTGCACCCGCAAGGACATCGCCGCCGAAATCGAACGCTCGGGCCACGCGCCGCACGGCCCCGACGGCCCGCTTTATCCCGGCATCTGCCGCGCGTTGCCGCCCGGGGAACGAACGGAACGCGTAAATAAGGGCGATGCCTACGCCCTGCGCCTCGACATGGAAAAAGCCCGCGCCTTAACGGGGCCGCTGACCTGGTTCGACCGGCGCAACGGAAAAACGATCGCGGCGGCGCCGGATATCTTCGGCGACGTGGTGCTGGCGCGCAAGGAGACTCCGGCGAGCTATCACCTCGCCTGCACGCTGGACGATCATCTGCAAGGGATCACCCTGGTAACCCGCGGCGAGGATTTGTTCGCCGCGACGCACGTGCACCGGCTGTTGCAGGCGCTGCTCGGCCTCGATACGCCGGCGTATCACCATCATGCGCTGCTGACGGGAGAAGCCGGCGAACGGCTCGCCAAACGCGACAAGGCGCTCACCCTGCGCGCGCTGCGCGCGGCGGGGGAAACCCCGGACGCGGTGATCGAACTGACCCGATTGTAATGTTTTAAAGCGTGCCGTTGATGGCGTAGGAGAGCGCCTTCACCACCTGCTGCGGGCTTTCCGCGACCGCCAGCGCCGCCGCGTCGACTTCCTTGAGCGCGTGGGTGAGTTCCGGATCGTGCAGGGTGATCACCGGCTTGCCGAGCGCGGCGGCATAGCCCGCGTCGAACGCCGCGTTCCATTGCTTGTACTTGTCGCCGAAGCGCACCACCACGACGTCGGAACGGTCGATCATGGTGCGGGTGCGGATCGCGTTCATCTTCGCGCCCTTGTGGTCGCGCCAGAACGGTTTGTCCTCCTCGCCCAGGATGGACGCGCCGCAATCGTCGCTGCTCGCGTGATCGGTCACGGGGGCGAGAAGATCCACGGGCA
This sequence comes from Rhodospirillales bacterium, assembly GCA_040216475.1. Lineage (GTDB taxonomy): Bacteria > Pseudomonadota > Alphaproteobacteria > Rhodospirillales > CALINB01 > CALINB01. The sequence continues at coordinate 730 of JAVJPD010000622.1, read as the reverse complement.
GGCCCGCCTTTTCGATGCCGGCCTTGATCTGCTCGCGCCAATCGGTGTGAATTTCGCCGGACAAATATACGGTCCAGTTCGGCTGGGCCATGATCCGTTCCTCCTCGGTTGATCGTCTCGAGTGCGTTACCGGTTTACATAGCGGCGCATGAACGGATGTTCAAGCGTTGCTGTCTTCAAGAATGCCTCATCCTGAGCCCGCCGAAGGATGGGCGTTCCTCGTGATTGCGGCCCCCTCCCCCTTCGACACGCTCGGGGTGAGGGAGAAACCGAGACGCCGCCGCCAATATGTTTTTAGGCGCGCAGGCCCAACACGCAATCGACGTATTCCGGATGATCGGGCGTGAGATAGCCGTGACGGATGAGAAAATCGATTACCACCAAAGAGCAGTTGAATTTGAAATCGTCCGTCTCGCGCACGATCCCGGCGACCTTGTCGATCGGCCACAGATAGAACGCATGCACCTCGCCGTCCGCGTTCACGGGCTCGAACTCCGGCTCCAACATCAAATCGTAAACGTAAAGAACGTCGCAGCGCAGCCCCTCGGGGCGTTCCATGCGGTACGTGATCGCACTCACCGGCTTCGCTTGCGCCGCCAGCACGGCCGGTATCTGCGCCTCCTCCTCGCATTCCTTGACGAGGTTATCGGCGACGGACAGGTTCGCGGGCTGGCCGCCGGCGACGAGCTGATCGAGCTTGCCCGGTTCGATGGGCTTGCCGTGGGCGCGC
>JAVJPD010000621.1:0-1061 GCA_040216475.1 Rhodospirillales bacterium | reverse complement strand
TCATGGGCCGCGATCTCAGCGCCACCATCCAGCGCCACAACAAGAGCACCAACGTCTTGCGCCGCGCCGCGGAATTCGCGCCGGCGATGGGCCTGATCGGCACCCTGATCGGCCTGGTGCAGATGTTGAGCAATCTGCAGGACCCCTCGACCATCGGCCCGGCCATGGCCGTCGCCCTGCTGACGACGTTTTACGGCGCCGTACTCGCCAACATGGTGTTCATGCCGCTGGCCAATAAGCTCGAACGGAATTCGGCGGAAGAAGCCCTGATCAACAACGTGTATCTCATGGGCGCTTCCTCCATCGGCCGACAGGAAAACCCGCGGCGGCTGGAAATGCTGCTGAACAGCATCCTGCCGCCGGCCAAGCGCGTCCAATACTTCGATTGAATCGAATAACCGTCCGTACGGAGAACAACGATGCACTTACTCATCATCGGAACCCTTGAAGGCCAAATCGGCGCCGCCAGCCAGATTGCCGTCAGCCGAGGCGCCAAGGTCGCCCACGTGGACAGCGTCGAAGGCGGCCTGAATGCGCTGCGTTCCGGACAAGGCGCCGATCTGGTCATGGTGGACGTTCGCCAGGACATCACGACGCTGGTGAACAGCCTGCAGGCGGAACGGATTCACGTGCCGGTCGTCGCCTGCGGCATCGGCACGGATACCCAGGCCGCCGTACGCGCGATCAAGGCCGGCGCCAAGGAATACATCCCGCTGCCGCCGGACGCCGAGCTGATCGGCGCCGTGCTGACCGCCATCACGGAAGAAGCCCACGCGGTGGTTTACGCCGATCCGAAAATGGGCGATATCCTCTAGCTCGCCGATCAATTCGCCCCGAGGGACGCCAGCGTCCTGGTCACGGGCCCGTCCGGCACCGGCAAGGAAATCCTCGCGCGTTATCTGCACAACAAGAGCGGGCGGCGCGACAAGCGATTCGTCGCCGTCAACTGCGCGGCGATTCCGGAAAACCTTCTGGAATCGGAATTGTTCGGTCACGAAAAAGGCGCCTTTACCGGCGCCGTCGCCCGCCGCCTCGGCAAGTTCGAGGAAGCCAACGGCGGC
>JAVJPD010000620.1:0-18291 GCA_040216475.1 Rhodospirillales bacterium | reverse complement strand
CAATGCCGGCGACAAGCTCTCGAACCTGTTCAAACGGCTCCGCAATCTCAAATCCCGCAAGGAGTCAAACGTTCATCGTTACACGCTACTGTTTTTCATGATCGGCCTGCTGCTGCTCGGCGGCTTCATTGCCTTTCAGGCCTTATCGCGTATTTGAGCCTCTCGGGGCCCCTTCCCTGCCCGCCCATCCTCGCGTACAGTATCCGCCGATTGAGCGGCTGGGCACGGTTGCCCCGCCGGCGAATTAAAGGATGCGACTCTGAAATCGGCGCGCAAAAACGGCTGGGCGAACGGCTTTAACCGGCTTCTCCGCTACCGGCTCGTCATTCCCCTGAAAAGAAGTCCGCATTCGCCGCAATACACGGCGCGCGGCGTGATGATCGGCATGGTCTGGGCCATGACGCCGACGGTCGGCATTCAAATGCCGCTGGTCTTCGTCACTTGGCTGTTCACCCGCAAGGCCTTCAAATGGGATTTCTCGCTGATCAACGGCCTCGCCTGGACCTGGACCACCAATGTCTTCACGCTGGTGCCGATCTACTATGCCTTTTACGTGACCGGACAGCTGATGATGGGCCGGGGCGATGACCTGACCGGCTACGAAAGCTTCCTGAAGCTCTGGAAAATGGCCTTCGATCCGGACGTCGGCTTTTGGGATACCACGGTCATGTGGTTCGATACCCTGATCCGGGGTTGGGGTTTGCCGATGCTGATCGGCTCGATTCCCTGGGCTGTCTTTTCGGGCTGGCTCAGCTATGTTTTAAGCCTGCGCTTCGTCATTCGCTATCGCGAAAAACGCGCCGAGCGGTTCTCGTCGAAGAAAAAATCTTCATCAACCGCATAACATCAACAACGATATCAACAAGGGGGAGATCATGGTTAAATCATCGTATCCGGTCAGCGCACCGACCAAGAAACTTTCGGATTACATGGCCGGCGCCCTGAAGAAGAAGATGCCCACGAAAGTTGTCGAAAAAACCAAGCATCACATCCTCGATACCTTGGCCGCGATCATTTCCGGCACCCGGCTCCTTCCCGGCGAGCGCTCGATTCACTTCATCAAGACTCAGGGTGGCGTGAAGGAAGCAACCGTCATCGGCTCGCGCTTCGTAACCAGCGCCATCAATGCCGCCTTCGCCAATGCCATCTCCGCGCATGCCGATGAGACCGACGACTCCCACTTCCGCGCAAACATGCACCCGGGCAGCGTGGTCGTCCCGGCGGCCTTGGCCATCGCCGAGCGCCAGGGATCGAGCGGCCAGGATCTGATGCGCGCCGTCGCCCTCGGCTACGACATCGGCGCCAGGATCAACATGGTCATCGGCACCGAGAATATGCGCCGGCGTTCCTTCGACTCGCACAGCTTCGGCGGCTCGTTCGCCGCCGGCGCCGCCGCCGGATCGCTCCTGAAGCTGAACTCGCAACAGATGCGCTTCGTGCTCTCTTACGCCGCGCAGCAGACCTCGGGCATCCGCACTTGGCGGCGCGACCCCGAGCACGTCGAGAAAGCCTTCGACTTCTCCGGCATGTCGGCGCGCAACGGCGTGACAGCGGCCTTGCTGGTCAAGGACGGCTTCTCCGGTGTCGACGACGTCTTCGACGGCGATCCGAACTATTTCGACATCTACGTCGACAAACCCAAACGCAGCGAGTTCACCGATCAGCTCGGGAAGCGCTTCGAAATCATCTATACCAACATCAAGAAATGGTCGGTCGGCTCGCCGGTTCAATCGCCGCTCGACGCCATGGAAGAATTGATGCGGACCCACAAATTCGCCGTCGACGATATCGACAAGGTCGTCGCGATCCTGCCGACCGAACGGGTCAGCACGGTCGACAACCGGGACATGCCCGATATCAACCTCCAACATTTATTGTCGCTGATGATCCTCGACGGCACCGTGACCTTCCATTCGACCCACGATTACGAGCGCATGAAGGACCCGAAGGCCCAGGCGATGCGCCGCCGGATCTCGCTCAAGGGCAGCGACATGCTGACCAAGGCCCGACCCGGCCGCCAGGCCATCGTCGAAATCTATCCGAAGAAAGGTGCGAAGGTTTCCAAGCGCATCCGCGCCGTGCGCGGCACCGCAGACAACCCGATGACCCGCGCCGAAGTCGAAACCAAGGCGCTCGATCTGATCGAGCCGATCATCGGCAAGACCCGGGCCCGCAAGCTCGTGGATGCGATCTGGACGTTGGATAAATTGAAGGACACCCGCAAACTGCGGGCGCTGCTGACGGCCTAACGGCCCTCGAAGATGGGGCGGATTATTCCGAGACGACGCGCGGCGCGCTGACGTCGGCGTCTTCCGGCACGCCGCCAGTGCCAAGTTCGGGATCGGCGCCGGTATCCTTGGCGACGAAGAAGATGCAGTCCTCGTCGCCGACCGCGACGATGGTGTGAAGCGCGTTCGGCGGAATGTGGATCAAACCGCCGGGGCCGACCGTCTTTTCCTCGCCTTCGATCCAGGCCTTGAGCGCCCCCTTCAACACGTAGTTGAACTGCTCGACCTTGGGATGGCGGTGCGGCTGCGAACCGGTGCCGCGCGCCTTGTGCGCGATACCGACCGTCATACGCTCGCCCTTGATCCGCGCGCCCTTCGACGTCGTCATATGCGGCGCAAAATCCTTCATGTCCATTTTTTCGAGGTCGTGAAAATACGTCATCAAGGCGCCTCCTGATCGGAACGTGTTATGGCTTACTTCGCGTCTTCTTTTTCGAATCCGGGTTCGAAATACGGCTTGTCCAAGGTTTGATCCTCGTTCTTGCCGAGAATCCACAACTCCGGATCGGCATGGGCGTCTTTTGCCATGAAGTAGATGTTCTCGCCCTCGCCGACGGCGACCATGTGATGCAAAGCGTTGGGCGGGATATGAACCATGTCGCCCGGCTCCATCAGCTTGTGTTCACCCTCGACCATCGCCTTGAACTGGCCCTTAAGCACGTAGTTGAACTGCTCGACCTTGGGATGACGGTGCGGCTGCGAACCGGACCCCCGCTCCTTGCTGATCAAGCCGGCCGTGATCCGCACGCCCTTGACGACGGCCGCCTCGGCGGTCGTGGTCTTCTTGCCGACCCAGTTCCGTTCGGCATCGACGATCCGATAGAAGTACTGCATGCTTGCCGCTCCCTGGAGAATCGTGGGCCCGTTACTCCTTCGGCTCGAAACCGGGATCGTAATGAGGCTTGGTTGCCCCTTTCTCTTCCGGGATGCCGAAAATGCCGAGCTTCTTGTCCGATGCCGCGTCCTTCGCCATGAAGTAGATGCAATCCTCCTCGCCGATGGCGACGGTTTGATGCAGCGCATTGGCCGGAATATAAATCAGACTTCCGGGACCGACTTCCATCTTCTCGTCCTCGACCATGGCGCGCAGCTTGCCTTTGAGAACATAGTTGAACTGCTCGACGTTGGGGTGACGGTGCGGCTGCGAGCCGGAACCGAGCGCCTTGTGGATGATCGCGACCGTGACGCGCTCGCCGTCGACCTTTTTCGGCCGTGCCGTGGTATGCCGCGACGGCAGATCCACGAAATCCATATTTTCCATGTCGAAAAAGTATTTCATTTTTGTTTCTCCTCGTGCGTGCGCGTCATGTGAACCGTTTCGCGACTTCCATAAACTTGGCGTACGACTCGGGGTCGATCGCATGCCCCTCTTTCTGATCCACCGAAAACTCGAACGCCGACAGCGTTTTTGCGATTTCTTCCTTAGGGATTCCGTTCGTAATGAAAACGATCCGGGTCGTGTCGTTGCCGTTCGGCCAATCCTCGAGTTCGACCGGCGGATGGAACAGATGCTGCACCGCCTGCACCACGATCGGGATGCCTTGGACGTTAACGATCCCCTTCATGCGCAGCAGATCGCTGCCTCGGAACCCCGAAAGCATGTTGAACCAGACTTCGAGCCCTTGCGCCGTGACCGGTTTATCGTAGGTGACGCAATAGGACGTGATCTTCTCGTCATGATGCGCGTGCTTATGTCCGTGATGGTGGTCATGATCATGGTCATGTCCGTGCCCATCGGCCTTCAGCCAATCCTCGAGATCGTCGGCCGACCAGCGCTTGTTGTCCGGTTTCAGGCCGAACAGCGTGTCCGGGTCGACCTCGCCGTGCAGAATCTTCTCCACGCTCACGCCCGGATTGATATGCTCGATGCGCTTGCAGAGCGTCTCGTAGGTTTCGTCATCGCCCAAATCGGTCTTGGTGATGAAGAGGCGATCGGCTACGGCCACCTGCTTGATCGACTCGTAGTGCTTGTCGAACTGCCCGAGCGCGTTGACCGCATCGACCACGGTGATCACCCCGTCGATAAAGAACCAATCGCCGAGACCGCTTTCGGAGATGACGGTCATCAGCACCGGTACCGGATCGGCCAGCCCCGTGGTCTCGACCAACACCCGGTCGAACGGCGGAATTTCACCCTTCTGCCGGCTTTCCAGAAGCGACGTCAGGGTATCGACCAAATCGCCGCGCACGGAACAGCATAGACAGCCGCTCGAGAGCAGCATGACGTCCTCGTTCGGCGTCGTCATCAGTTCGTGGTCGAGCGCGATGTCGCCGAATTCGTTGATGATCACGACGGCGTTTTCCATACCGGGATGCTTGAGCACCCGGTTCAGCAGGGTCGTCTTGCCGCTGCCGAGAAAACCCGTGATGACGGTCATGGGGATAAAGGCCTTTTCAGGCCGTTCAACTTCAATCATTTTCTGTTATCACTGCCCTGGTTAGAACGTGCTGTGAGCTGAATGGACCATACACCATGCCGTCGGTCAACCGCCAGAGTCTGATTCTCCCCTACGGTACAAATCGTTGGGATGAAAAGATTTTTTCGACAACCGGCGGTGATCGTGAAACCTTGAGTTTCGAATGCCGGACTCGGTTCGTCGTGATCGACCCGGCCCGCCGCGCGCCGTATCGGCTCAACGGCGGCGGGTACGAATTCCCCGAGGTGCCAAATTTGCGCCTGCTGCCGAGGGTCTGGGACCAGCTCGGCTATCTCGAGGAGCATTTCCTCGGCCTCTGCGGCACCTGGGCTAAATACCAACGATTGTTCATCCGATGCTATTTCGAGTTCATCCGTGCCCGCGTGGAAGCGGAAAAAGAAACGCTCTCGTCCTTGATCGCCTCGTTCGGCGATCTTTACGAATACCGGGACTGGGCGTTTTCGGCCCTAAGGCCGTTTCCCCAGGCTTACGCCTATGCCCCGAAGCAACCCGCGCCGGACGCCCTGCCCACGGCCGGGGATTTCGTCGCCGTCGATATCGCGTTCTGGACCGGCGAGGCGCTCCTCGTCATCGACCTCGGCAATCCGGAAACCGCCGACCCGTTCCAACGCCGCCGGATGGAGCGCATCCGTAACGCCGGCATTGCCGTTATCTCCATTGTCCCCGACGTGCTCGACGGCGGCGATATGATGCGCCTGCGCGACGTGCTTCCCGAATCGTTCTCGAGCTTCTGGAAAGGCGAACTGGCACCGTCGCGCCCCTTTGTCGACACGAAACTCGGCGACATCGCCCCTGGCGTTATTGGGTTTTAAGCCGGCAATCGCAGCGTGCCGATCTTCGATTCACTCAAGCCCCGCCGCGAAGCGAATTTGTTGCAACCCGACTTTTTTGCCGTGGATCGGCAGCACGGTTTCGATATCGAGCTTCAGATCGGCCAAGGTATTCCACAGATGGATGCTGGTCGGATTGACGCGATCCTTCTTGACCGGTTTGTCGTAAATCCGCCGCGCACTGTATGCATCGGCCACGATCAACACCTTGTGTTTGGGCAAGTACGCGATCATGTTCGTTTCGCTGTGCGGGCTGCCTTTCAGCGTATAAAGCTCGATAGTTTGCCTTGAATCGCTGAACGTATGCCGGTCCGTGACCGTCAGGAACTTTGCCTTCTTGCCGGACTTCGACAAGCGATCGGGCCTGATCCGCGCCGGATACGACAATGCCTTTTGATAAAACCCCTTGTTCGTTTCGTGCGTGACGATGGTAATGCCGTCCGCGACGAATGGCCGCAGTCCGCCCGAGTGATCGTAATGATGATGCGAATTGATCACGTAGCGGATCGGTTTCCCCGAAACCAGTTTACGGGCGGCATCGAGCACGGCTTGACCGCGCGTATTATTCAGCGGCCCTTCATAAACGATGACGTGATCCGCCATTTCGATCACGACGCTGTGGTGCGAACCGCCCCGCAGATACCAAACGCCATTGGCAATCTTTTCCGATTTCACCGCGTATTTCTGCTTCAGGATTTTTTTCGGCACCGTCACATCGACCGGTGCGTTCGGTTTGACTTCCGTCAGCTTGATATCGAAGCCCGGATGATCGCCGTATGTCACCTGAATGCGCATCGGAAACTTGATGCCGCCGATATCCTTGTAATCGCCGTAGAGCGTTCGCGAGGGCATATCCCCCATCAGAAAGTTGGATATTCGGGAATCGACACCGCGCAAAATATTGTTTTTGTCGAACCAGGCGGTCGCCGTGAAGGCGCCCTTCTTGCCGAACGTCGCCGTTTTGTAGGTTTTCCCCCCGGTCTTGCGCATCTTGATTTCGGCCTTGGCCGCCTGCAGCGCCTTGACTACGCCGTGCGGTGTTGTCCACAGCGCATGATGGGAACGCGTGGTACTGCGGGCTTCCTGCGGCTTGCCGCTGCGGCTTATGCCCCAACCGATATCGCCGTTCAGATACCAATACCGCGCATGGGTCTTGCGGATCGGCTGCCCGCCCGCGCCCCGCGGCGGAAACAGCGCCTGGGTCAGAATCAGATCGAGGCCCATGCTGGGAACGCCATAATCGACACGCTGGAGATAAGGCTTGAGATTGAATTTCGGCCACGGCTCGCTAGAAAGATTGCTGCCGCCGAAGTGAAAGTAGTATCCGGTGCCGATAAACTCGACCGTTTTGAGTTTATCCGCCCCCATTGCTTTTACGATGTCGTCCAGCGTATCCGCATGGGACGGAGCCGTCACGGCCCACCCCGCCGATGCGGCAACAATGAATACGAATGCTTTTTTCATGATCGAAGCCCCCTAGCCGTCATTCGATGATGGGCCACGGATAACCGTCGCCGAAACAACATCGTATTTTTCCGTATACGGCCGATCAATAGAAATCGCGGCAGGGACGCCGGATACCGGGGTGTTTTACGATCAAATTGCCGCGAGGTCCGGCTCGTGGCCCATCAGGTAGGCCCCGACGGTTTGATAGTGAATCTTGTGGCCCTGGATCTGCTGCATCGCCGCGTGCAGATCGCGGAAGCGCCGCTCGAAACCGTTGCTGGCGAAGATCGCCGTCGCGCCGGCGGCGTGATAGGCGATATCGGCCGCCGCCTTGGCTTCGTGAATGCCGAAGGTCGTGGCGAGGCGGATACGCATGCGATGATCCGGCGTCGTCGCGCCGCTCGCCAGCACATCTTCCCACACGCTTTGCAGCTCTTCCTTGACGTAGGCGCGCGCCGACCGAATGCGCGCCTCGGCCACGGCGACTTCCGATTGGGTGAAGGCGTTATCCTTCAGAAGCGTCTTGCCGAAACGGCCCTTCTTTTCGGTCGCCAAAATCTTGAACGCCTCGAGAATACCGCGCGCCAGACCGAGCGCCACGCCCGCGAAGCAGGTGGTATAGAGAACGTTCGATTGAAACGCATACAGCGGCGACTTGATCCGCACCCCTTCCATGGCGTCACGATGGAACAGGAATTTCTCGGGAATGAATAAATCCTGGATTGCATAACCGTCGCTGCCCGTGCCCCGCAGGCCGATCACGTTCCAGGCGATCTTGCGTTCCGCTTCCTTCGCCGGAAACGCGAGCGTGCGGACCATCGGCTCGCCGTTCGACTCCAAGCGCGGATCACCGTGCTCGTCGAGGATGGTCACGTATTGCGCGCCGAGCCAGGTGACATGATGGCCGCCGCTCGCGAACATCCAGTTGCCGGTTACGCTATAGCCGCCCTCGACCGGTTTGGCCTCGCCCCGGCCGACGCCCCAGCAGAGCGCGCCGCGGGGATCGCCCCAGATCGCCTGCGCCGCCGACTCTTCGAGCAGGGCCGCAACGATGCAACAGCCGTTGGCCTGGCCCAAACACCACGCCGTGCTGCCGTCATATTCGGCGACCGCGGACAAAGTCTCGAACAGGGTGATCGGCGTCACCTCGCCGCCGCCGTACACTTTCGGCAGCAGCATCCGGTACAGCCCGGCCTCACGCAGCTTGTCGAGAAGCCCGTCGGGCAGTCGCTGATCCTGCTCGATCCGGTCGGCATACTCGATGATCGTGGGGCCGAGCTCGCGAACCCGTGCCACGTAATCCACGGCTTCACCGGGTATGACCGAAGAAACGACCTTCAAGCGCGATCCCACCATTTCCGCCTTTTCCCTTCAATCGATCGATTAGATATCCATCTCGAGAATATAGAGGCCGCCGGTGAAGCGGTCACATGCATAAACGAGCCCCTTTTCGTCGACATACACGTCGTTGATCTGGATCGCGCCCGCGCGCGTGCCCGGCGGCGTTTCGGGCACGTAATAAGCGATTTCCTTCGGTTCGAACGGGTCCTTGATGTCATAGACTCGCACGCCCGCGTTGAACATGGCGCAAAACAGAAGATCGTTCGAGCGGAAGGAAAAATCGCCCGGCCGGTTCTCGTGTACGTTGTGCGCACCGAAACGCCCGCCCCGGCGGGAAAATTCGTCGACCGGCGGCATCGGCAACGTGCTGATCGGCACCAGGTTGCTTTCGTCGCGGCCATCGAGAATCCAGACCCGCTTCGGCCAATCGGCGGCGCCGTCCTTGATGCTTTCTTCGCTCATGATCAACAGATCCCGATCCAGGATCGGCATCAACGTGTGCGCGAAACCGGGAAACGGCGGATAGGGATTCCACTGTGCCGCGACCTTCGGGTTCGCCATGTCGGAAATATCGAGGATGAACGTGCCCGCGTCGATGAATGCCAGATAAACCCGGTCGGGGCGCGCCGGATAGACGTTGGTGTTGTGTGCGCGGAAACCGATGTCGAACTTGGTTTTGCGTTCCGGCGGCGGCGCGGTGTCGCCCTTGCGCGTGCCCGGCAGCCACCAGCGTCCGACCTCAACGGGTTTCGTGGGATTGCGCACGTCGATGGAGCGGTAGAACTGGCAATCGTTCGGATAGATCGGCTCGAAATCCGGCGCCCCACCCGAGAAATGGATGTATTCGCCGTCGACGAACCAGCACTGGTGAACGCCCATCGAGCCCGGCCCGGAGCAATCGTAAAAGGAAATGTGCTTCGGGTTTTCCGGCACGCTGACGTCGAACAGCTCGATGCCCGCGGGCGTGCCGCCGAGGCCCGGGTCCGACAGGCCGCCCGGGCCCATGGTCTGGTAACACACGGCCATGATGTCGCCGGCGATGTCGTGGGAGTTCGAGCGCACGCTCATATGCGGCAGATCGGTCTGGACAACCAGCTTGGGGTTCTTCGGATCGGTCACGTCGACGCCGGAAAAGTTCTTGGGCGGGCCTTCATGCGCCAGCCACATGATCCGCCGGCCGTCCTTGGTGCCGTGTATGGCCATGCCCTCGCCCAGGCCGCCATAGCCGTCGAGGGTATGCTGCGAAATCAGCCGCATGTTATGGGCTTCCGTTTGGCTCATTTTTCCTCCCGAATATGATCGTAAACGTTTATCGTTGACCGTTGAATTTACTCTATCAATAGCCTATTCAACCAGTTATTGCCATGCCGACACCACCACAAAATGCAACCTCAGGACGTATTCCGGTCTCCGTGATCACCGGCTTCCTCGGCAGCGGCAAGACCACGCTGCTGAACGCGCTCTTGAAACATCCCGGCATGGCCGAGACTGCCGTCATCATCAACGAATTCGGCGAGATCGGAATCGATCACCTGCTGGTCGAGGAAGCTTTCGAGGATACGCTGCTGCTCAACAGCGGTTGCTTGTGCTGCACCATCCGCGGCGACATCGTCGACACGCTGGATCGCCTGCACGGCCAGATGAGCCGGGGCGAGATTCCTCCGTTCCGCCGCGCCGTCATCGAAACGACGGGGCTTGCCGATCCCGCGCCCGTGCTGCAGACCCTGATGACGGAAGCTCTCGTGGTGAACCGGTTTCGGGTCGACGGGATCGTCACCACGGTCGATGCCGCCAACGGCCTCGCGCAATTGGACGAATACCCCGAACCCGTGAAACAGGCCGCCGTCGCCGATCGTATCGTGCTGACCAAAACCGATCTGGTGTCCGCCGACGAGGTTCAAGTTCTGAAAAAACGCCTGCGCGATCTCAATCCGGCGGCGCCGATTTTCGAGGTCCTTAACGGCCGGATCGAGCCCGACAAGCTGTTCGATGCGGGCCTGTTCGACCCCAAGAAGAAAACGCCCGACGTACAGGCCTGGCTGCGGGCGGAGGCCTACCGCGACGAGGAAGATCACGCGAACGGCCATGAGAAAGACCACAGGCGCACCCATCACGACGTCAACCGCCACGGCGATAACATCCGCGCGTTCTGCCTGACCTACGAGAAACCGATTCCGTGGGAGGCGTTCAAGGCGTGGCTCGAATCCATCGCCTCGGTGCGCGGTTCGGATCTGTTGCGCATGAAAGGGATCGTCAACATCGAAGGCGAAGACACGCCGATCGTCATCCACGCGGTCCAGCACGTCTTCCATCCGCCGACGCGCCTGGCCGCCTGGCCCGATAACGACCATAGGACCCGCATCGTGTTCATCACACGGAACATCGACCGGGAACCGCTGGAGAGAACCCTCCGGGCGTTCGCCGAACAGGCTTCGTAAAAACTTAAACGACTGCGAGCGGCGCCAGGGCGTCGATATCCGTCACCACGTCGATGATCACCGGGCGGTTGGCCTTGAGCGCCTTCTCGAGCGCGCCCTGCAGATCGCCGGGCTTTTCGACCCGGATGCCGAGGGCGCCCATGTTTTCGGCGATGGCGGCGAAGTTCACCGAGGTGAAATGCCACAGGCGTAATCCTTCGTCGGTCTGTTGGCCGCCGTAGACGCGATCGAAGCCGCGCTTGGATTGGTTGCCCGAGCTGTTGTTGTTGACGATGGTGATGCTGTTGATGCCCCAACGCGCGGCCGACTCGATTTCGGCGATGTGATACCAGAACCCCGCATCGCCCGTGAAGCAGATCACGGGACGGTCCGGCGCGCCGCACTTGGCGCCGATTCCGGCCGAGAATGCCCAGCCGAGGTGGCCGGCGCTGCGCATGTAGCTCTGGCTCGGCTTGCGCAGGTCGTACATGCCGCCCATCCACATGCCGCCGTGCCCGGTGTCGACGACGACAATGGCGTCATCCGGCACATGCTTGGAAAGCTCGTGACAAATCCGTTCGGGGCGGATCGGCACGGCATCGGAGTTCAACAGATCGCTAAACTCGGTGTACCACGCGCCGACGATCTCGCCGGCGCGCTTCGCCCAATTTGCCCGCTTGGCCGCCGATTCGCCGTTCGTCTGTTCGAGCATCCGCGTCAGCACCGTCTTGGCGTCGCCCTGGATCGCTGCCTTGAACGGATAATTCCGGCCCAGCTCCTCCGGGTTGATGTCGATCTGGATCACCGGCGTACCGATCTTCGGCACCTGCCAGAAATGCGTGACCATACCCCCCGTCGAGGAGCCGATGTAACAGACCAGATCGGCCTCGTTCACGACCCGGTTCGCGCTCTCGCGTGAATACGATCCGACGACGCCGACGGACAAGGGGTGCACGCCCGGAATCGAATCCTTGCCGTTGAGCGACGTTGCGACCGGAATATTCAACAATTCCGCCAAGGCAACCAGTTCGGCGCCGGCGCCCGAGGCGCGCACGCCGCCGCCGGCGACAATCACCGGCTTCTCGGCGGCCTCGAGCAGAGCCAGCGTTTCGCGAACGAGTTCGGCGGGCGGCTCGGGCCGAAACGGCGCCACATGCGAAAACATCTCTTCGCAGAGCGGCTCCATGTCGGCCTCTTCGGCGTCGACCTGGCCTTCGTTGCCGCGGAACTGCAAATGCACCGGGCCGGGCGTGCCGGTCGTGGCGGCGCGGAACGCCTGGCGGATCATGTCGGGAAAGCGCCCGGCCGAGTCGACGGTGGCGTTGAACTTGGTCACCGGCTCGAACGCCGGCACGTCGTCGACCTCTTGGTAGACGCCGCGGAACTTGGTGTTCGGATCGCGCCCGCCGGTCATGGCGATCACCGGCGAACGCGCCAGCCACGCATCGCGCAGGCCGGCGGCGAGATTGAGCGCGCCGATGACCTGGGCCATGCAGATGCCCGGCCTGCCCGTCGCTCGGGCGTAGCCGTCGGCCATGTAGGCGGCCGATTTCTCCGAATGAACGTGCAGCCGCTTGATGTCGGTGCGCTTCTCGATCTCGACCATGCTCGTGCGCAGGACGGCCGGCACCATGAAGATATGGCTGACGCCGTAGCCCTTCAGCATGTCGGCCATGATTTGCGCGCCGGTAACTTTCGCCATCGGTATTCTCCGTTCGAGGTTTTTAGGTTTTCGACTGCGTGTTTCGGTTATTTGATCGCGAGCGGGTTGACCGGCGAACCGACGGCGCCCGTGATCGGCAGAGCCGGCGCCACGAACATGAATTCGTACCGGCCGTCCTTGGCGCAATCCTTGGCAAGATCCGTGAGATCGAAAATTTCGCCCACGGTCAGGCCCATGATCGGAATCGAAATCCAATGCCAGGGCTGATTGTAGGCCTTGGAATTGTTCGGCCGGACTTCCGCGCCCCAGGTATCCGTCGCGACACCGGCGACTTCCTTCTCGTGCAGCCATTCCAGGGTATCGAATCCGAGGCCCGGCGCATCGCCGCCCGGATAACCGTCCCAATTTCCTTTGGCAAAAGCATGTTCGATCTGTCCCGTTCGAACCAGCACGAAATCGCCTTGCCGGATTTCGACACCGTGCTTTGCCGCCGCGTCATCGAGGTGTTTGCTCGTAACCTCGAAACCGTCATCGAGCCATTTTTTGCCGAGCAGCAACGGAATATCGAGCAGTACGCCGCGTCCGACCATTTTATCGCGGGTTTTCTCGATGCCGCATTTCTGGGCGCCCGCACTGGTGACTTCGCGAATGTCGAAGCCGTTATACATATGTTTTTCGTAGAAAATATGGCCGAGGCCGTCCCACTGGGTGCCGCACTGGGTCGGCAGAATGATGAGATCGTCCGACGCGCGAATCTTGCGGTGATCCAACACGCCAGAATAGGCGTCCGTGCCGGTGCGCAACATGACGTGAATGGGATTGAACCGGTTCATCGGCGGGTATTTGGTCTTGCCGCCTTGCGGACCCTTCTGGTCGAAATTCAGGGCGAGCGAAAACACTTTGCCTTTTTGGACGAGCTGCGCGGCGGCGACGATATCCTTCGGCTTGGTGTAGTTCAGCGTGCCGATTTCGTCTTTCTTGCCCCACTTGCCCCAGGTCTTAAAGCGCTTCGCCGCTTCCTTCATCATCGGTGTCGTGACAAGACCCTTAAAGCTGAACTTGCGCTTGGATTTGGCTTTCTTGGCCATGATGCCTCCTCGGGATTCCTGATCTAAGTCTATTTGGACGCCGGCTCGTAGCCGGGCTCGTAATGCGGTTTATCGTAGGTGCCGTCCTGGGTTTCCGTCTGCAGATCCTTCGACACATCCTTGATGCCGATGAACTCGACGTCCTCGTCGGACACGGTGATAAACTGATGATAAGTGTTGGCGGGCACATAAACGAGTTCGCCGGGACCGACGATGCGTTCTTCCTCGCCTTCGATGACGACTTTCAGTTTGCCCTTGAGCAGGTAATTGAATTGCTCGGTTGCGTGTTTATGCATGCGCGAGCCCGTGCCCTTGGCCTTGGTCGCGAGGCCGAAGCTGATACGCGCGCCGATCTTCTTCGCGCCTTGCGAGGACGACACCCCCGGCGCGTAAACGTGCCGGTCGACGTTCTCGAAATCGGTAAAGATATATTTGTTAGTCATAATATAACCTCCTCGGTTGCCTCTTTCTAGCCTGTTCGACCCCGCGCAGCAAGAAGCCCCGGCATCGATATACCGGGGCTTGCTGCCGTGGGCATTAAAACGCCGATCTTAAAGATTATCGAGCTTTTTCCAGGAACCGGGCTCGGGATGAATCACGTAGCGCTTGTTCTCCGAAAACTTATCGACGTACACATGACCTTCTTTCATCACCATCTTGATATTGTCTTTCTTCTGCAAAACGGTGATGTCCCTATCCGGGCTGCCGTCGATCGCCAGAATATCGGCAAACTTGCCCTTCTCGATGGTGCCGAGGTCCTTGTCCAGTCGTACCGCTTCGGCGGCGTTCTTGGTCGCCGTCATGATGGCTTCCATCGGCGTCATGCCGAGCTTCACGTAAATCTCGAGCTCACCGGCGTTTTCACCGAATTCCGGATCGACGCCGGTATCCGTGCCCATCGCCAGCTTGACGCCGGACTGATGGAACTTTTTGAAGGATTCAAACGTATAGGGCTGAATCTTCTTCATCTTATCCAGAATGAACTTCGGCGTGCCGTTGTTGGCGCGTGCTTTGATCGCATGATCGGTCCGATGCGTTAGCGTCGGAATCACGGGGATCCCCGCATCCTCGATCATCTTAATCGTCTCGTCGTCCGTGAACACGATGTGCTCGATGGTGTCGACGCCGGCGCGAACGCACATGCGATGCGATTCCGCCGTAAAGCAGTGCACCGCGCACTGATGATGGAAGGCATGGCACTCATCGACGATCGCGTTGAGCTCTTCTTGCGTCATGTTGCGAACGTCCGGCTCTTCCTTATCTGTGCCGCCGCCGCCGGATGCCGACGTTTTGATAAAGTTGGCGCCATGGCGGAGCTGTTCGCGAACGGCGCGCCGCAGAGCGTATGGACCATCGGCCACCAGATCATTCGCCACGCGGACATGAGCGCGCGGCAACGTGAGATCCAAGTGTGAGTTGGTGATTACCGCCCGACCGCAAACGATGAGACGCGGACCGGTCAGAACGCCGTTATCGATGGCATCCTTCAGACCGACCATCTCGACCGTGTTTTGCCCCGTCGGCAACGCCCGACCCTGATCGCGCAACGTGGTGAAGCCCATCTCGAAGCACAACTGCGCATGGAACAGCGTGTAGTAGGCCTGCAGGCCCCGGGATACTTCGAAAATGGCGATGCGATAGTTGTTCCAGGTAATCGGGTTGAACGCCGCGACGTGCACGTGCAAGTCGAACATGCCGGGCATCAAGGTGTATTTGCTCGCGTCGATGATTTCGGCACCCGCCGGGATTTTTACTTTTCCCAGGGTTCCGATTTCCTTGATCCGCTTGTTCTGAATGACGATGACCGGCTTATTGAGAACGGTACCGCCGGTGCCGTCGATCAAGCGTCCGCCCTTGATAACACGAATGTCGCTTTTGCCTGGTTTCTTCTTAGAAGTCGATTTTTTCGCCACTGGTTATGCCCCTCCCTCTGGCGCAACCGCACTCAAGGCTCCGCTGAGCGGGTTATCCGTTGAGAATGGTTTACGAAGTGAAACAATGAGGTAATCTGCGGAACATCATAATGAGGCAGCGCATTCTGTCAATCGCCTGAACGGGCTTTAATCAACGCCGTGTTACCGCTCACACACTTATGCAAAACCGCTTGCGTGTGTTTTGCGCCAATTCTATGGTTTCGGCTCAGGGATCACGGCTCGAAAGCCGACACCGCATAGGGGACGAAAACAATGGCGAAATCTTTGAAAAAAAAGAAGAAAACCGCGCGCCACCGGAAGACGGCGGCTCGTAAACCACGCACAAAAAAGGCCGTAGCGAAACGCAAGACGGCAAAACGAAAGACGGCGCGGAAAACGGCCGCTAAAAAACGCGCGACGAAAAAAACCAAGAAACCGAAAAAAGCAACGCGCAAGAAAACAACCCGCAAAAAAACGGCGAAGACGTCGCCTGCGCGCAAAAAATCGAAAAAAAACGCTAAAAAATCCCCAAAAAAGGCGTCAAAAAAGCCTGCCAAGAAAACGGCGTCAAAAGCAAAAAAACAATTCGTCTACAACCTTTACGACCTGAAACCTTCGAAAGGCCCCACCAGCGGGACCATCATCGCGCACCGGAAACTGTCGGGCAAATCCACGACGGAGGCCTGCCAGTTGACCGGCGATCAGATGCTGATCGGCATCGCCCATAAGCGGCGCGGCACGGGATCGAAGTTCCACACCCATCCGAACGAGCAGTTTAATTTCGTTCTCAAGGGAACGTTACGGGTCGATATCGGCGATCAGACCTTCTACTGCCCTGCCGGCAGCGTCGCCCACATTCCGGCCGGCGCCGTCCACAGCACCTGCGCCACCGGCGACGAAGACGCCATGTTCTTCGTCTGCAAGGATACCAGGCACGGAATCTCGGGGCCGCCCATCGACGGCAAGGAAGACGGCGCCCGTTACCTGCCCGGCTTCGAACCGACCGAGGGTCAACGCGAGAAAGACGCAGGCTTCGACCCGATTCCGACCAAATCGTAAGCAAAGCCCCCCGGCGCGGGCCCATACGGGCCCCGTGCCGGAGGGGCGCTTGCTCCGGCAATCGCAACTCTGGTAAAATCGGCTGAAAAGCAGGACATTCAAGCCCTGCACCCTTACGTTTAACCTGGGGACTTCCCCCGTGCCCGGCCTCTTTTACGCCCCCTTACGGGAATAGCGCCGGACGGCTCGCACGAGCGACTGGAGGCATCGATGAGCAATCAAGACATCTATATTCTCGGCGGCGCCCGTACGGCCATCGGCCGATTCGGCGGCAGCTTGGCGGCCTCGAGCGCGGTCGATATCGGCGGCACGGCGATTCGGGCGGCCGTGCAGGATGCCGGCATCGAGGCGGCGGACGTGAATCTCTGCGTCATGGGACTCGCCCGCCAGGCCGGCAACGGGCCGAACGCGGCCCGCCTGATGGGACTCACGGGCGGCTTGCCGAAGACGGCGCCGGCCTTCACGACCCAGATGGCCTGCATCTCCGGCCTGCTCGCGGTGATGGAAGCCCGCTCCACGCTGCTCGACAATGAGGCCGACGTCGCCGTGGTCGGCGGCTGCGAACACATGAGTTCGATTCCTTATCTCGTCCCCAGCCTGCGCTGGGGGACCAAGATGGGCGACACGCCGGTTTTCGATGGACTCTCCAAGGACGGTTTCCGCGATCCCCTGACCGGCGCCCACATGGGCGAGCTCGCCGACAAGATGGCCGAACGCGAAGGCATCGGCCGCGAGGATCAAGACCAATTCGCTCTCAGGAGCCAGCAAACCGCGATCAAGGCCATTGAGGACGGTCGCTACAAACCGCAAATCGTGCCGGTCGAGATTCCCGGGCGCAAAGGCCCCGAGATCGTCAAGACCGACGAGCATCCCCGACCCGACACCACCATCGAAGGCTTGGCCAAACTGAAACCGTTTTTCGTCAAGGACGGCACCGTCACCCCGGGCACGTCCTCGGGCATCACCGACGGCGCCTGCGCCCTCGTGATCGCGACGGAAGGCGCGGTGAAGCGCCTGAAGGCGAAACCGCGCGCGCGCATCATGGGCGCGTCCCTGGCCGCGCTCGCGCCCGAGGACTATACGATCGCGCCGGTCGAATCGACAAAAAAACTCATGAAGAAGCTGGGTTTCGATATCCAAAACGTTCAGCAGACCGAGATCAACGAAGCCTTCGCCGCCATGGCGCTGGCCTGCATCCGCATGCTCGATCTCGATCCCGACACGGTGAACGCCTGGGGCGGCGCGATTGCCTTGGGCCATCCGATCGGTATGTCGGGCGCGCGCATTCTGCTCAATACCCTGCACCGGCTCGAACAGGACGGCGGCCAATACGGCCTCGCGACGCTCTGCGGCAACGGCGGCCACGGCGCTTCGATGCTGATCGAGAAGGCCGCCTGAGCGGTACAGTCATCATGATAAACAAACCACTCAACGACAACTTCCGGATCGGCGTGCTCGGCGCCGGCACCATGGGCCGCGGCATCGCCCAGGTCGCCGCACAGGGCGGCATGGGGGTTACGCTCGTCGATGCGAAAGACGGCGCCGCAAACGAAGCACGGGACTTCATCGCCAAAATGCTGGGGCGCGCGGTCGAACGCAAGCGGCTCGATCAAAAGGACGCCGATGCCGCGCTCGGGCGCGTTCACGTAGCAGGCGATCTCAAGGACTTCGCCGGGTGCGATTTGGTCGTCGAGGCGATCATCGAAAACCTCGACATCAAGAAGGAGATATTCAAGCAACTGGAAGATATCTGCGGTGACGCCGCCATCCTGGCGTCGAATACCTCGGCGCTTCCGATCGCCGCCATC